>NZ_CAWNIB010000144.1:0-28906 GCF_963874405.1 Vibrio sp. V08_P9A1T1 | reverse complement strand
GATGTTCCGTAAGCTGCTTGACGAAGGTCGTGCAGGTGAGAACGTTGGTGCACTTCTACGTGGTACTAAGCGTGATGAAGTAGAACGTGGTCAAGTACTAGCGAAACCAGGTTCAATCACTCCACACACTAAGTTCGAGTCAGAAGTGTATGTATTGTCTAAAGATGAAGGCGGCCGTCATACTCCGTTCTTCAAAGGCTACCGTCCACAGTTCTACTTCCGTACAACGGACGTAACAGGCGATATCTCTCTACCAGAAGGCGTAGAGATGGTAATGCCAGGTGACAACATCCAAATGGTTGTAGAGCTAATCGCTCCAATCGCGATGGATGAAGGTCTACGTTTCGCGATCCGTGAAGGCGGTCGTACAGTAGGTGCTGGTGTTGTTGCTAAAGTTATCGCTTAATTGCTGATTTAGCCGTTTAAATACGAATAGTATTTGACTAACGACTACCAAAAAGGGCATCATTTGATGCCCTTTTTCTGCACTAAATTTGGCCGTTGTCGATTTGTTGGTCGATAAAGCCAGTGCAAAGGATTTAAGATAGAGACATTTCTATCTTGATGAGTATGTATAGGTAGCTTTACCTGTGCTATGGATTTGCCCTGCAACAGCGGGGTTGTTGTCGTCTATGTTAAGACTTGTAACAGGTTGGTTTATGAAAGCAAACAATGCTGAAATTCCTGATAGCTCAAGTGCAGCAGACACATTTAAGTGGATTGTCACTTTTGCTCTGTTAGCTGCCGCTGTTGTGGGTAATTACCTGTATGGTGAAATGTCTGTAGTGCTTCGCGCTGCAGGTGTGGTTGCGCTGATTATTGCAGCACTCGGTGTTGCTGCGACAACCACAAAAGGAAAAGTGGCGATTGCGTTTGCGCGTGAATCTCGTATGGAAGTTCGCAAAGTGGTATGGCCGACACGTCAAGAAACCATGCAAACAACATTAATCGTTTTAGCTGTAAGTATCGTAATGGCTCTAGCACTTTGGGGCATCGACGGCATTATGGTTCGTCTTGTCGCTTTCGTGACTGGGGTATAGAGGGTTTAATACATGAGTGAAGCTCCTAAAAAACGCTGGTATGTAGTTCAAGCCTTCTCTGGATTTGAAGGTCGCGTAGCGCAATCGCTGCGTGAGCATATCAAGATGCACGCAATGGAAGAATTCTTCGGTGAAGTTCTTGTTCCAACCGAAGAAGTTGTTGAAATGCGTGCAGGTCAACGCCGTAAAAGTGAGCGCAAGTTCTTCCCAGGCTATGTATTGGTACAGATGCTCATGAATGATGAGTCCTGGCACTTAGTTCGTAGTGTTCCTCGTGTAATGGGTTTCATTGGTGGAACCTCCGATCGTCCTGCACCTATCACTGACAAAGAAGCCGATGCGATTCTTAATCGTCTAGAGAAAGCGAGCGAAGCTCCGCGTCCTAAGACGATGTTTGAAGCAGGTGAAGTGGTTCGTGTTAATGAAGGTCCATTCGCTGATTTCAACGGCACCGTTGAAGAAGTGGATTACGAGAAGAGCCGCATTAAAGTGTCAGTATCTATCTTTGGTCGTGCAACTCCTGTTGAACTTGAGTTTGGCCAAGTCGATAAGCTTGATTAAAAAAACACCTTTTAGGGTTGTTAAGGGCGTGAAATGTGATTATAATTTCGCGCCTTATTTACACGTCTTTATGACAAAGTAACCGGGGAGCTGATCAGCTGATTGGCGTTTGTACCCACATTTAGGAAATATCATGGCTAAGAAAGTTGAAGCTTATATCAAGTTGCAAGTTGCATCTGGTATGGCGAACCCAAGTCCACCAGTTGGTCCTGCACTAGGTCAACGTGGCGTTAACATCATGGAATTCTGTAAAGCGTTCAACGCAAGAACAGAATCAATGGAGAAAGGCTTGCCTACTCCAGTTGTTATCACTGTATACAGCGACCGTTCTTTCACGTTCGTAACTAAGACTGCTCCAGCGGCTGTTCTTCTGAAGAAAGCTGCAGGCATCAAGTCTGGTTCAGGCCGTCCAAACACTGAAAAAGTGGGCACGGTTACTGATGCTCAAATCCAAGAAATTGCAGAAGCGAAAGCGGCTGATATGACTGGTGCTGACATTGAAGCGATGAAACGTTCTATTGCGGGTACTGCTCGTTCAATGGGCTTAGTGGTAGAGGGTTAATATCATGGCAAAACTAACTAAGCGTATGCGCACTATCCGTGAGAAAGTTGACGCAACTAAAGAATACGAAATCAACGAAGCTGTAGCTCTTCTTAAAGAACTTGCAACGGCTAAATTCGTTGAGTCTGTAGACGTTGCTGTGAACCTTGGCATTGATGCTCGTAAATCTGACCAAAACGTACGTGGTGCAACTGTTCTGCCACACGGTACTGGTCGTGAAGTACGTGTTGCAGTGTTCACTCAAGGTGCAAACGCTGAAGCGGCTAAAGCTGCTGGTGCAGATTTAGTGGGTATGGAAGATCTAGCTGAGCTAGTGAAGAAAGGCGAAATGAACTTTGACGTTGTTGTTGCTTCTCCAGATGCAATGCGCGTTGTAGGTCAACTAGGTACCATTCTTGGTCCTCGCGGTCTAATGCCAAACCCTAAAGTTGGTACTGTAACTCCTAACGTTGCTGAAGCGGTTAAGAACGCTAAAGCAGGTCAGGTTCGTTACCGTAACGACAAAAACGGCATCATCCACACAACTATCGGTAAAGTTTCTTTCGAAACTAACCAACTTCAAGAGAACTTAGAAGCTCTTCTAGTTGCACTTAAGAAAGCGAAACCTTCTTCTGCTAAGGGTACTTACCTGAAGAAAGTAAGCATTTCTACTACGATGGGTGCTGGTGTTGCTGTTGATCAGAACACGCTAAACGCTCAAGCGTAATAATACATTTGATTAGGTGTGGAATTTGTGTATAATTCTGCGCCTAATATTTGTGGTTGGGGCTGATTTTAGTTCTTAGAACTATGACCCAGTCTCCGTCCAAGACCGTAGGCGTTATTTGTCTGTTTGATAAATGACTTAATCGTACCTACGTAGATGGTGCCCGAACTGACAGAAAGCATAATTTATTTTTTGAATAGATAAACTTTCTTCTGGGACTGCACCGAAATAACTCTCACTGTTGTGATAATAGTGAGTGGTGTAACGACAACCAGGAGTAAATCCAAGATGGCTTTAAACCTTCAAGACAAACAAGCAATTGTTGCTGAAGTCAACGAAGCGGCCAGTGGTGCACTTTCTGCAGTTGTTGCTGACTCTCGTGGCGTTCAAGTAGGCGCGATGACTTCTCTACGTAAACAAGCTCGTGAAGCGGGTGTTTACATGAGAGTTGTTCGTAATACTCTAGCACGTCGCGCAGTGGAAGGCACAGCTTACGAATGTCTACAAGACGTATTCGTAGGTCCTACTTTGATCGCATTCTCTAACGAGCATCCAGGTGCTGCAGCGCGTCTTTTTAAAGACTTCGCTAGAGAGAACAAGCACTTTGAAATCAAAGCAGCTGCATTTGAAGGCGCATTAACTGACGCTGAACTACTAGCGACACTACCAACTTACGACGAAGCAATCGCACGCCTAATGATGTGCATGAAAGAAGCTTCTGCTGGCAAGCTGGTACGTACTATCGCTGCTGTCCGCGATCAAAAAGAAGCTGCGTAATTCGCATTGCTTTTTATTGTTTGCTAAATAAACTTATTGTTGACTTAAAAGAGAATTGTTATGTCTATTACTAACGAGCAAATCCTAGATGCAGTTGCAGAAATGTCTGTAATGCAAGTTGTTGAACTTATCTCTGCTATGGAAGAGAAGTTCGGTGTTTCTGCTGCAGCTGCAGTAGTTGCAGGCGGCCCAGCAGCAGCAGCTGTTGAAGAGCAAACTGAATTCGACGTAATCCTAACTGCTGCTGGCGCAAACAAAGTATCTGTAATCAAAGCAGTACGTGGCGCAACTGGCCTAGGTCTTAAAGAAGCTAAAGCTCTAGTTGACGGCGCTCCAGCTGCAATTAAAGAAGCAGTTTCTCAAGCAGAAGCTGACGCACTTAAGAAAGAGCTAGAAGAAGCTGGTGCGACTGTTGAAGTTAAGTAATTATTACTTAATTTCTTAGCCGCAAGGCTAATGGCTGGTGGTTTATTGACCACCGGCCTTTTTGCGCTGTAGGGTATGGGTGAATTTTCCCGCTGTTTAGACGCTTATACTCGTGCAAAAGCACACAAACTATCATTTTTGAGTGATGTTGTGTTACTACAGTAAACAGCTGTTAGTCACTGTCCTATGACCCTTTATTTTTGAATAATTGGTGGGCAGTTTGGGTCACTTATCAGCGAGCTGAGGAACCCCATGGTTTACTCTTATACCGAGAAAAAGCGCATCCGTAAGGACTTTGGTACTCGTCCACAAGTGTTGGACATTCCATACCTGCTATCGATCCAGCTCGATTCGTTCGACAAGTTTATCGAACAGGATCCTGAAGGACAATACGGTCTTGAGGCTGCTTTTCGTTCTGTATTTCCTATTCAGAGCTATAACGGCAATTCTGAGCTGCAATACGTTAGCTATCGTCTTGGTGAGCCAGTTTTTGACGTTAAAGAATGTCAAATTCGTGGTGTAACTTATTCTAAGCCACTACGCGTAAAACTACGCCTAGTGATCTTTGATAAAGACGCGCCAGCAGGTACTGTAAAAGATATTAAAGAACAAGAAGTCTACATGGGTGAAATTCCCCTCATGACAGACAATGGTACCTTCGTAATTAATGGTACTGAGAGGGTTATCGTATCCCAGCTGCACCGAAGCCCAGGCGTATTCTTCGACAGCGATAAGGGTAAAACTCACTCATCAGGTAAAGTTCTTTATAACGCACGTATTATCCCTTACCGTGGTTCATGGTTAGATTTTGAGTTTGATCCAAAAGATAACCTATACGTGCGTATTGACCGTCGTCGTAAACTGCCTGCATCGATCATTCTTCGTGCACTTGGTAAATCGACAGAAGAGATCTTGGATCTGTTCTTCGAAAAAGTGAAGTTTGAAGTCAAAGACCAAACTCTTCTTATGGAGTTGGTACCTGAGCGCCTGCGTGGCGAAACAGCGTCATTTGATATTGAAGCAAATGGTACCGTTTATGTCGAAAAAGGTCGTCGTGTAACGGCTCGTCATATTCGTCAACTAGAAAAAGATAACGTTGATTTTATCGAAGTACCCGTTGAGTACATCGTTGGTAAAGTCGCTTCTAAAGATTATGTCAATGAAGCAACTGGTGAAGTCATCGTTAGCGCAAACCAAGAAATTAGCTTGGAAGCATTAGCGAATCTTTCACAAGCGGGCTATAAGAAACTTGAAGTTCTATTTACGAACGATCTTGATCATGGTCCATTTGTGTCTGAGACGCTCCGCATCGACAGTACGGTTGATCGTATTTCTGCACTAGTAGAAATCTACCGCATGATGCGCCCTGGCGAGCCACCAACAAAAGAAGCAGCCGAATCGCTGTTTGAAAGCCTATTCTTCTCAGAAGAACGCTATGACCTATCAACAGTAGGCCGTATGAAGTTCAACAGCTCAATTGAGCGTGAAGATGCCGGCGAGCTTGGTACGCTTGACGAAACTGATATCATCGAAGTGATGAAGAAGTTGATCGCCATTCGTAACGGCATTGGCGAAGTGGACGATATCGACCACCTTGGCAACCGTCGTATTCGCTCTGTTGGTGAAATGGCTGAAAACCAATTCCGCGTAGGTCTTGTGCGTGTTGAACGTGCAGTGAAAGAGCGCTTAAGCCTTGGCGATCTTGATGCGATCATGCCTCAAGATTTGATCAATGCGAAGCCTATCTCTGCGGCCGTTAAAGAATTCTTCGGTTCTTCACAGCTTTCTCAGTTTATGGACCAGAACAACCCACTTTCAGAAGTGACGCACAAACGTCGTATTTCTGCATTGGGTCCTGGCGGTCTAACTCGTGAGCGTGCTGGCTTTGAGGTACGTGACGTACACGTAACTCACTACGGTCGTCTATGTCCGATCGAAACGCCAGAAGGTCCGAACATCGGTCTGATTAACTCATTGTCAGCATTTGCACGTTGTAACGAATACGGTTTCCTAGAAACTCCGTACCGTCGCGTTGTTGATGGTGTGGTGACTGATGAAGTTGACTACTTGTCAGCTATCCAAGAAGGTCAATTTGTTATCGCGCAGGCAAACGCCATTCTGACTGAAGAAGGTACGTTTGCAGATGAGCTGATCACAGCTCGTCAAAAAGGTGAATCTGGTCTTCACCCTCGTGAACATGTTGACTATATGGACGTTGCGACCAACCAGGTCGTATCAATCGCCGCTTCGCTTATCCCGTTCCTAGAACACGATGATGCGAACCGTGCATTGATGGGTGCGAACATGCAACGTCAAGCGGTTCCAACGTTACGCGCTGAGAAGCCGTTGGTTGGTACTGGTATCGAACGTAATGTAGCGGTTGACTCTGGTGTAACTGCCGTTGCCAAACGTGGCGGTATGGTGCAGTCAGTTGATGCGTCTCGTATCGTAGTTAAAGTTAATGAAGATGAACTTGTATCTGGTGAAGCGGGTATCGACATCTACAACCTAACTAAATACACACGTTCGAACCAAAACACATGTATTAACCAACGTCCTACTGTGATGCCAGGTGAACCTGTAGCTCGCGGTGATGTCCTTGCTGATGGTCCTTCAACAGACCTTGGTGAGCTAGCGCTTGGCCAAAACATGCGTATCGCATTCATGCCTTGGAATGGTTATAACTTCGAAGACTCGATCTTAGTATCTGAGCGCGTCGTTCAAGAAGACCGTTTCACGACTATCCACATCCAAGAACTTTCTTGTGTGGCTCGTGATACTAAGCTGGGCTCTGAAGAGATCACAGCGGATATTCCAAACGTAGGTGAATCGGCTCTGTCTAAACTAGACGAGTCAGGTATCGTTTACATTGGTGCTGAAGTTAAGGGTGGTGACATCCTAGTTGGTAAAGTAACGCCGAAAGGCGAAACTCAGCTAACTCCAGAAGAGAAGCTACTACGTGCAATCTTCGGTGAAAAAGCCTCTGATGTTAAAGATACGTCACTGCGTGTACCAAACTCTGTTTCAGGTACCATTATCGATGTTCAAGTTTTCACTCGCGATGGCGTAGAGAAAGACAAGCGTGCGCTTGAAATTGAACACATGCAGCTAAAAGAAGCGAAGAAAGACCTTACCGAAGAGTTCCAAATTCTTGAAGGTGGTCTACTAGCACGTGTGAAAGCTGTACTGATCAATGGTGGCTATTCTGAAGCGAAGCTTGATGCGATTGATCGTAAGAAATGGCTAGAACAAACACTAGAAAACGACGAGCTACAATCTCAACTTGAACAGCTTGCTGAGCAGTGGGATGAGCTAAAAGCTGACTTCGATAAGAAGTTCGAAGCGAAACGTCGCAAAATCACTCAAGGTGATGATCTAGCGCCTGGCGTTCTGAAGATTGTTAAAGTTTACCTAGCGGTGAAACGTCGTATCCAGCCTGGTGATAAGATGGCAGGTCGTCACGGTAACAAGGGTGTAATCTCTAAGATCAACCCTGTTGAAGACATGCCTTACGATGAAAACGGTCAGCCGGTTGATATCGTATTAAACCCACTGGGTGTACCGTCACGTATGAACATCGGTCAGATCCTTGAAGTTCACTTAGGTCTGGCTGCAAAAGGTATTGGTGACAAGATCAACCAAATGGTTAAAGAACAACAAGAGCTGTCTAAGCAGCGTGAGTTCTTACAGAAGGTTTATGATCTTGGCGATACGCGTCAGAAAGTAGATATTGCTGCTCTGTCTGATGGTGATGTTCGTACTCTTGTGAACAACCTTCGTGGTGGTTTACCGATTGCAACTCCAGTATTTGATGGTGCGTCAGAAGCATCAATCAAAGAACTATTAAGCCTAGCCGACCTACCAACTTCTGGTCAGCTAACACTGTTTGATGGTCGTACTGGTGATGCATTCGAGCGTCCTGTAACTGTCGGTTACATGTACATGCTCAAACTGAACCACCTTGTTGATGACAAGATGCACGCTCGTTCAACAGGTTCGTACAGCCTAGTAACTCAGCAACCACTTGGTGGTAAAGCTCAGTTCGGTGGTCAGCGTTTCGGTGAGATGGAAGTGTGGGCACTAGAAGCATACGGTGCTGCATATACACTACAAGAAATGCTTACTGTTAAGTCAGATGACGTTAACGGTCGTACGAAGATGTATAAGAACATCGTTGATGGTAACCATAGCATGGAACCTGGCATGCCAGAGTCTTTCAACGTATTGCTGAAAGAGATCCGCTCGCTAGGTATCAACATCGAGCTAGAAGACGAAGAGTAATCTTGGCGGTAAACCCTCTGGATTATCCTGGTAGAAAGGCGCTCGCCGAGCGCCTTTTAACTCCTTACAGGAGCTGATTGTGAAAGACTTATTAAACTTTCTAAAAGCACAGCATAAGACCGAAGAATTTGATGCAATCAAAATCGGTCTATCTTCACCTGACATGATTCGTTCATGGTCTTTTGGTGAAGTTAAAAAACCTGAAACGATCAACTATCGTACGTTCAAGCCTGAACGTGATGGTCTGTTCTGTGCGCGTATTTTTGGTCCAGTCAAAGACTACGAATGTCTTTGTGGTAAATATAAGCGTCTGAAACACCGTGGCGTGATCTGTGAAAAATGTGGCGTTGAAGTTACACAAACTAAAGTTCGTCGTGACCGTATGGGCCACATCGAGCTTGCATCACCGGTTGCTCACATCTGGTTCCTAAAATCGCTACCGTCTCGTATCGGTCTGCTAATGGATATCCCTCTACGTGATATCGAACGTGTTCTTTACTTCGAAATGTATGTAGTAACAGAGCCGGGTATGACGGATCTAGAAAAGAGTCAGATGCTTACTGAAGAAGAGTATCTTGACCGTCTAGAAGAGTGGGGCGATGAGTTCACGGCGAAGATGGGCGCAGAAGCGATCAAAGACCTATTGGGTTCAATGGATCTTGTCGCTGAAACAGAGATGATGCGTGAGGAGTTACAAACCACTAACTCTGAAACTAAACGCAAAAAACTGACTAAGCGTCTGAAGCTTGTTGAAGCGTTTATCAGCTCAGGTAATAACCCTGAGTGGATGATCCTGACTGTGCTTCCGGTACTTCCGCCAGATCTACGTCCTCTAGTACCACTAGATGGCGGTCGTTTTGCGACATCTGATCTGAACGATTTGTACCGCCGTGTGATCAACCGTAACAACCGTTTGAAGCGTCTTCTAGAGCTAGCAGCTCCGGACATCATCGTACGCAACGAAAAGCGTATGCTGCAAGAGTCTGTTGATGCGCTACTTGATAACGGTCGTCGCGGTCGTGCGATCACAGGTTCTAACAAGCGTCCTCTGAAATCTCTTGCTGATATGATCAAGGGTAAACAAGGTCGTTTCCGTCAGAACCTACTTGGTAAACGTGTAGACTACTCAGGCCGTTCTGTAATCACAGTAGGTCCATATTTACGTCTGCACCAGTGTGGTCTTCCTAAGAAGATGGCACTTGAGCTATTTAAACCATTTATCTACAGCAAGTTAGAGACTCGCGGCATGGCCACGACGATCAAAGCAGCTAAGAAAATGGTTGAGCGTGAAGAAGCGGTTGTTTGGGATATCCTAGACGAAGTGATTCGTGAACACCCAGTACTACTAAACCGTGCACCAACACTGCACCGTCTTGGTATTCAAGCGTTCGAACCTGTACTGATTGAAGGTAAAGCGATTCAACTGCACCCACTTGTGTGTGCGGCGTATAACGCGGACTTCGATGGTGACCAAATGGCGGTTCACGTGCCTCTAACTTTAGAAGCACAGCTTGAAGCTCGTACACTGATGATGTCGACGAACAACATTCTGTCGCCAGCATCAGGTGATCCGATCATCGTACCTTCACAGGACGTGGTCTTGGGTCTGTACTACATGACTCGCGAAAAAATCAACGCGCAAGGTGAAGGTATGTACCTGGCTGGCCCTAAAGAGGCTGAGAAGGCATACCGTACTAAGACAGCGGCGCTACACGCACGCGTTAAAGTACGTATCACTGAAACCGTTGTTGATGAAGATGGTTACAGCACAACTGAGACTAAGATGGTCGATACGACTGTCGGTCGTGCCATGCTATGGCAAATCGTGCCTAAAGGCCTGCCATACAGCATCGTGAACCAGAAGCTTGGTAAGAAACAGATCTCAAATCTATTAAACGAAGCGTATCGTAAGCTTGGTTTGAAAGATACGGTCGTATTTGCTGACCAAATCATGTACACCGGTTTTGCTTATGCAGCACTGTCAGGCGTGTCAGTTGGTATCGACGACATGGTTGTACCAGCAGCGAAATACACTGAAATTGCTGAAGCTGAAGAAGAAGTACGCGAAATCCAAGAACAGTTCCAATCAGGTCTTGTTACGGCGGGTGAGCGTTACAACAAAGTTATCGATATCTGGGCGTCTACCAACGACCGTGTTGCGAAAGCGATGATGGATAACCTATCTTCTGAAACCGTGATCAACCGTGATGGTGTAGAAGAACAACAAGAATCGTTTAACAGCATCTATATGATGGCTGACTCGGGTGCTCGTGGTTCTGCTGCTCAGATTCGTCAGCTTGCAGGTATGCGTGGTCTGATGGCGCGTCCAGATGGTTCAATCATCGAAACGCCTATCACAGCAAACTTTAAAGAAGGCCTGAACGTACTACAGTACTTTATCTCTACCCACGGTGCACGTAAGGGTCTAGCCGATACAGCACTTAAAACAGCGAACTCAGGTTACCTGACTCGTCGTTTAGTAGACGTTGCACAAGACGTTGTGGTAACAGAGCATGACTGTGGCACTCAAGAAGGTGTCGACATGATGCCTCATATCGAGGGTGGTGATGTTAAAGTTTCTTTAACTGAACTGGCTCTTGGTCGTGTTGTGGCTGAGGATGTGATGAAGCCAGGCACTGAAGAAGTACTTATTCCACGTAATACTCTGATTGATGAGAAGTGGTGTCAGATTATCGATGAGAACTCTGTCGATAATATGAAAGTACGTTCAGTGGTAACCTGTGATGCGGACTTCGGCTGTTGTGCGCTATGTTACGGTCGTGACCTTGCTCGTGGTCACCTAGTGAACCAAGGTGAGGCAGTCGGTGTTATTGCTGCTCAATCTATCGGTGAGCCGGGTACACAGTTAACGATGCGTACGTTCCACATCGGTGGTGCGGCTTCTACTGCTGCGGCAGAGAACAGCATCCAAGCGAAGAACAAAGGTTCTGTGAAACTTCACAACGCTAAGTTCGTTATCAACAAAGATAAGAAGCTGGTTATCACATCTCGTGCATCAGAGCTGACTATCATTGACGAATTTGGTCGCACGAAAGAAAAACACAAACTGCCTTACGGCTCTGTGTTGAGTAAAGGTGATAACGACGCGGTTGAAGCTGGTCAAACAGTGGCTAACTGGGAAGCGCACACCATGCCAATCATCACTGAAGTGGCTGGTCGCATCCAATTCGTTGATATGATTGATGGTGTAACGGTTTCTCGCCAAACAGATGACCTAACGGGTCTATCTTCAAGCGAAGTAACCGAAGCTGCCGCTCGTCCAGCAGCAGGTAAAGATATGCGTCCAGCTATCAAACTTGTTGATGCGAAAGGTAAAGATGTCATGATCCCTGGTACTGATATGCCAGCTCAATACTTCTTACCGGGTAAAGCGATCGTTAACATCGAAGATGGTGCTGAAGTTGGTATTGGTGACACATTAGCGCGTATTCCACAAAAATCTGGCGGTAACCGAGACATCACGGGTGGTCTACCTCGCGTAGCTGACTTGTTTGAAGCTCGTCGACCAAAAGAGCCTGCGATTCTTGCTGAGCACACAGGTACTGTGAGCTTTGGTAAAGAAACCAAAGGTAAACGTCGTCTAATCATCACTCGTGAGGGTGACGAAACTTATGAAGAAATGATTCCTAAGCATCGTCAACTTAACGTGTTTGAAGGTGAGAAGATCGAACGTGGTGACGTTATTGCTGATGGTCCTGAGACTCCGCACGATATCCTACGTTTACGTGGTATCCATGCTGTAACGTCTTACATCGCTAACGAAGTTCAAGAAGTTTACCGTCTGCAAGGCGTTAAGATTAACGATAAGCACATTGAAACTATCGTTCGTCAAATGCTACGTAAGTGTACGATTACTCATGCTGGCGACTCTGAGTTCCTAGCGGGTGAGCAAGTTGAATACTCACAAGTGAAAGTTGCAAACCGTAACCTAGAAGCCGAAGGCAAACAGCCTGCTCGTTTCGAGCGTGAGCTACTAGGTATTACTAAAGCATCTCTAGCGACTGAATCGTTCATCTCTGCGGCATCGTTCCAAGAGACAACTCGCGTACTAACAGAAGCGGCTGTTTCTGGTAAACGTGATGATCTTCGCGGTCTGAAAGAAAACGTAATCGTTGGTCGTCTGATCCCAGCGGGTACAGGTTTCGCTTACCACCAAGAACGTCAAGCTAAACGTGCGGCACAGCTAAAAGGCCCGTCTGCTGAACAAGCGACAGATAACCTAGCGGCACTGCTAAACGCAGGTTTCTCTTCTGAAGAGTAATCTCAGCGCTGATTAAAAAAGGCACCTTCGGGTGCCTTTTTTGTTGCGCTTAATTAATCTACGCGAATGATTACAGCAAAATATTCAATATTAAGCACCAGGAGGGATAGCCAAGCTGTCCGCGATAAGTTGAATCAAACTATCTTCCACTCCAAAACGCACCTCAATAATTTCACCAATTAGCGAAAGGTCGTTGTCAAAGTTTTCGAGATCATCCTCATCACTCACTGCCGCGTATTTATCTGTAAAATTGAGTAACGGCTCCGTAGTAACAATAATTTTTCCATAAGTCTGATTAATTTCATCGGTGGCTTCAAAGCCGGTTGCACGCCACCTATCCATCACCATATCGTAGATTTTGAAGTGACCTTCGGAAATATAATCGACCAGTTGCTGGCAAAAACGTTGCAGCTCTTCTGGCGAGGGAAGCCCGTTAACATTCGTTTTGGCGGTGCAAGGTTGCAGCGCGGCTAATTTGCAATACTCTACAATTAAGGTTTGTCGCGTGTTTAACCAGTGATCAATAACGTCACTGTAACCGCCCCATTGCTCTTGTGTGCGTTTTAGTTTTTTTAGCATGACCATGCCCTCATGATCGGGTCACAAAGCTGGTGACCGTTTCCTTTGCGTAGGGTTGCACTTCGTAGATACAACTCATTGTCCTTACTAGAATTTATAGAACTAAATTTGGAACGTTACAAATTCTGGTATGAATTTAGATTGCCAGTAAAATGGGGTAACTGCAAGAAGAGAGGTCGCAACATGTTGAAAAATAGTGATACAAAAATCGCTTATTGGTGTGTAGTTTCCGGAAGTGAGATCTGGACCATAAATGGTGAGTTACCGCTAGGATCTGCGGGCGAATATTCCCTGCCTTTAGAAAAAGCGGTGGTGGTAGATAGTTGTGATGGTTATCCAGTGATGTGGGTTAATGATGCCGATCTTGATGGCGAGCGAGAAATGACTTCATTACGCGAATTGTTGCATCTCAAACCAGAACTGTTTTTGGCGATCAGCAAAGCGCTTCAATATGGTCACATGAGCCAAACGTTACGTTTTTGCCCACAATGTGGTGGGCGAAATTACCTAAACCATAACCAATTGGCGATGCAATGTTCTGAGTGTCGAACGTTACATTATCCGCGTATCTTTCCTTGCATTATTGTCGCGGTACGAAATCAGGATAAAATTTTATTGGCCCAGCACCCAAGGCATCGTAACGGCATGTATACCGTTATTGCTGGTTTTTTAGAGGTCGGGGAGACGTTAGAGCAGTGCGTGGCACGTGAAGTGCTTGAAGAAACGGGGATTCATGTGAAAAATATTCACTATTTTGGTAGCCAGCCTTGGGCATTTCCATCGAGTATGATGATGGGCTTTGTGGCGGAATATGACTCTGGCACGATAAAACCCGACTATAGTGAATTGAGTGATGCGCAATGGTTTTTAGCAAGTGCTTTGCCTCCTGTTGCGCCCGAAGGGACGATAGCCAGAGCATTAATAGAGCACACGTTAAGCGAAATCGAGAAAGATTCACTGCCGCATTGCTAAAAAAAACCCTCCGGTGAAGGAGGGGGTAAGTAAGATGTCGTTATGAGATGCCGAGTACAGAGTACTCAGTTTATAATTATAGTTTTCGCTAGCGAACAAATTTTTAACACCGTTAAAGGTTGCTTGCAAATTAACCATTGATTTAAAAGTTAATAACATGATCTCGCTTGCAAAGCACACCGTTTTTGGCGCTTATTCAGTGCTAGAATAACGCCACAAAAAATAACAAGCTTTAAATTGGAAGACGGAATGACTGAATTAAAAAATGATTGCTACTTGCGTGCACTGTTAAAACAACCTGTCGATTGCACCCCTGTATGGATGATGCGCCAAGCAGGACGTTACCTGCCAGAGTATCGCGCAACGCGTGCCGAAGCAGGCGATTTTATGGCGCTGTGTAAAAATGCTGAGCTAGCTTCTGAAGTGACATTACAGCCATTACGTCGCTTTCCATTAGATGCCGCTATTTTATTTTCTGATATTTTAACCATTCCTGACGCCATGGGATTGGGTTTGTATTTTGAAGCGGGAGAAGGGCCAAAGTTTGAACGCCCGATCACTTGTAAAGCCGATGTCGATAAAATTGGCTTACCGGATCCGGAAGGCGAACTGCAATATGTGATGAATGCCGTACGCCAGATCCGCAAAGATCTACAAGGTGAAGTTCCATTGATCGGTTTTTCAGGCAGCCCATGGACACTCGCGACTTATATGGTGGAAGGTGGCAGCTCAAAAGCCTTCACTAAGATCAAAAAAATGATGTACGCCGATCCTAGCGTGCTGCACGCCTTGCTCGATAAACTGGCAGACAGTGTTATTGAATACCTTAACGCACAAATCAAAGCGGGTGCTCAGTCTGTTATGATTTTTGATACTTGGGGCGGAGTACTGACGCCGCGCGACTACAACCTCTTTTCACTACAGTATATGCACAAAATTGTGGATGGTTTAATTCGTGAAAATGAAGGTCGCCGCGTACCCGTCACTCTGTTTACCAAAAACGGTGGCATGTGGCTGGAGCAGATTGCTGCAACGGGTTGTGATGCTGTAGGGCTTGATTGGACCATCAATATTGCCGACGCCAAAGCGCGTATCGGTGACAAGGTGGCGCTGCAAGGTAATATGGACCCATCCATGCTTTATGCTCCGCATGATCGTATTCGTCAAGAAGTGGCGACCATTCTTGAAGGGTTCGGTCATGGTGGAACGGGCCATGTCTTTAACCTCGGACACGGTATCCATTTAGATGTGCCACCGGAAAATGCGGGCATATTTGTTGATGCGGTGCACGCCTTGTCTAAACCGTACCATCAATAATAGGTTTGCGGTGCCTTATCGCCGATAATGCACCGTTTCTCACTCTCATCCTGTTATTTGATAGGAGCAGGTTCACAGAGGTAAAGAGGTAATAAGACAAGATGAAGACCAAAGATAAGATCGTTTATGCTGCATTAGCGCTGTTTAATGAACATGGTGAAAGAACGGTGACCACTAACCATATCGCAGCACATATCGAAATCAGCCCAGGTAATTTGTATTATCACTTTCGTAATAAACAAGAAATTGTTCGTGATATTTTTGCTCTCTATTCAGCAGAGTTACTCGAACGTTTTCAGCCGATTGCGGCACAGCGCGAAAGCTTAACTCTGTTAAAGCATTATCTTGATTCGATCTTCACTTTGATGTGGAAATACCGTTTTTTCTATGCCAATTTACCGGAAATCCTGCAGCGTGATGAAGTACTACATGGTGAGTACATTCAAGTACAAGAAAAGCTGCAAACTAATCTCATTAATATTATGCACGCTTTTGTTGAGCTGAAATTGCTGTCTGTCGGAAAAGAAGATATGCAATCTTTAGTGACCACTCTCCATATGACGGCCTCGTGTTGGTTGAGTTATCAGTCAGCGATGTTTTCCAAAACGCAGATCACCGAGCAAGTGATTCATCAAGGCATGCTACAGATGATCGCAGTCGTTAAACCCAAAGCAACGGAACAAGGTCTTGAACAGCTTCTATTATTAGAGGAAGGTGTGCGGGCGATGCACGCATCATAATGTGTGCTTAGTTATAACCTTTGAGTATTGTTCTTAATCCTTTGAAGCTGTTAGCTTCTTAGCTATACATCTCTAAGGGTGGTGTTGATATGCACTATGACGTTTTTAACGGTGATGCTGATGGCATCATCTCTCTTCTTCAGCTGCGGCTTGCTTACCCTCGCACGACGACCCTAGTTACTGGGGTTAAGCGTGATATCAAATTGCTTCAGCGTCTTAATCTTCAATCCCGAGATAGTCTGACCGTGTTAGATATTTCGATGGAGAAGAATCAGCAACCTTTACAGCAGGCTCTTGCGGCGGGGGTGACGGTGTTTTATGCCGATCATCACTATGCAGGCTCAATCCCCGAGACTCCGCTGCTTGACGCCCATATTGATTTGGACCCTAATACTTGTACGGCATTAATTATTGATCAGTGGTTAGGTGGTCCGTTCCATGAGTGGGCGATTGTGGCAGCTTATGGCGATAATTTGATTGCTAAAGCGGATACTTTAGCGCGCAACGCGGGGCTAACTACCACTCAAGCTGAACAACTAAAAAACTTAGGCACCTTGATTAACTATAACGGTTATGGAGAGACGATAGAGCAGCTTCATTATCACCCCGCTGATTTGTACCAAGCCTTGCTAGTTTATCCTTCACCGTTTGATTTAATGAAGGATGACAACTCCCCTTTTTATCATTTGCAGCACGCTTATGAGCAAGATATGCAGCTTGCTCAGTCGTTAGAGCCTATCTATAAAAGTGCCTGTTTGAGCGTATACGAGCTGCCAGACTGTGCATCATCACAGCGAGTGAGTGGTGTGTTTAGTAATTGGCTAGCCAATCAAGCACCTGCCGCGGCACATATGGTTTTAACGGTAAATTCATCGGGTGGTTATACCGTTTCGCTACGTGCTCCATTAACCAATAAACAGGGAGCGGATAGGTTATGCAGCGCCTTTGCAACCGGAGGCGGGCGAGAAGCGGCGGCGGGTATTAATTCGTTGGATAAAAGACAATTGACCCAATTCATTACTCAAGTAGAAGCGTACTATTCATCACACTAACGCTCGCCCGGATTAACAGGGTGATGGATGTGTTTTGCTAGCGACTGAGCCAGCGTGTTGGGTCTTCGGCTTTACTGTTGCGACGAATTTCGAAATAGAGCGCTGGCTGAGATTGACCGCCAGTGTCTCCCGCTAAAGCAATGGTTTCACCGGCGGTGACTTTATCGCCCTCTTTTTTGAGCAAACTTTGGTTAAAGCCGTATAAGGTCATATCGCCTTTGCCATGATCGAGCAAAACCACCAGCCCATAACCACGTAGATATTCAGCAAACACGACCGTGCCAGAATAAACCGCTTTGACGTTTTGACCATAATTGGCGTCAATGACTAGACCTTTCCAGTCAATTTGTCCACTTTGACGTGTACCAAAAGCATGCAGGATTTTGCCTTTGACTGGCCAAGGTAGCTTGCCTTTTTGCGGCGCTAACCCATCCATTAGTACAGCGTTACGTTTTGCTGCTTTGGCGATTTCCGCTTGTAATCGCGTTTCATTGCGTTGCAATTCCGCTAAGTAGACTTTATCACCGGAAATACTTTTTTGAATTTTACCCACCGTACTGCGTCGTTCTGACTGCGTTTTTGCCAATGTAGCGCGCTTTTGGGTCTGCTGTTCTAATAGAGAGGCGATTTGGTCTCGTTCAAGTCGCAGCTGTTTTTCACTTTCATTGAGTTCTTTTTGCGTAAGTTCAAGCTGTTGGATGGTTTGGCTGCGCGCCTTCGCCAAGTGTTGGTAATACTGGCTGATGCGATCTTCTTCCACGCCATTATTGAGTATGTTGGATGAGGCTGTCGCTCGCTGAGTGGCGTAATAGGTTTTGATCAGTTGAGCTAATTTGGCGGTTTGCTGTGTTTGTTGTGTTTCTAAGGCTGTGATCTTTTGCTTGAGTTTAGCGATATTAGCGTTGGCCACTACTAATTCTGATTTGGTGTTTTTGATCTGATTTTCTAGACTTGAAATGCCCACTTCTTGCTTTTTAAGCGCATTTTGCAACGAATCGAGCTCTTTTTGTCGATTATTTAACGCTTGCTGCTGACGAGAAATTTCGCCTTTCACCCCTTTTAGCTCTTGTTGTGTGGCAGCCATTAACGGTGAGCTGGAGAGGCAAGCTAGCCCTAACACCATCACTAGGCTAAGTGCATGCCACCAAGTCGTTATAGTAAGTGGGTGTGGTGAAGGCTTGTTTCTCATCCGTTTTCAAGTCTCTATCGACAAATTAGTGAGTCAGTATACTCAAAGCCATCCGCGAGGCGAAAGCCCTATGTCAAAACTTGCAATCAAATCGAGTTCTTGGGCGAAAAAAAAAGCCTCGATATTTATCGAGGCTCAATAGCACGTGGTTGGTGAGTTATTTAAACAACACTTGACCAGACATTTCTGCCGGGATGTCCATGTTCGATAGAGCAAGCATCGTTGGTGCTAGGTCAGAAAGCTTACCACCATCTCTTAGCTTAAGATCTTTGCTACCGACGTAGATAAGCGGCACTGGCAGATTGGTATGTGCGGTATGAATGCCCCCTGTTTCTGGGTTCACCATCATTTCTGCATTGCCGTGGTCTGCTGTGATCAGTAGCTGGCCATCGACTTCTTTAATCGCTTCAACCACTTTTCCGATACACTCATCAAGCGCTTCGCATGCTTTCACGGCCGCTTCGTAAATACCAGTATGACCAACCATATCGCCGTTCGGGTAGTTACAGATAATCGCATCGTATTTACCCGATTTGATTGCCGCAACGAGTTTTTCAGTCAGTTCAGGCGCGCTCATTTCCGGTTGCAGATCGTAAGTTGCCACTTTAGGTGAAGCAACCAATTGGCGCTCTTCGCCTGGGAATTCGTTCTCAACACCACCGTTAAAGAAGAAGGTGACGTGCGCGTATTTTTCTGTTTCAGAGATGCGCAACTGAGTTTTGCCCGCCTTTGATAGCCACTCACCGTAGGTGTTTTCTAGTGATGCTGGTGGAAATGCGCACAGCAGAGGAATGTCGGCGGCGTATTGGGTTAGCATCACAAAGTCAATTGCTGGGAACTTCGCACGTTCAAACCCGTTGAAATCTGGTATGAAAGCGCGAGTAATTTCACGTGCACGGTCGGCGCGGTAGTTCATGAAAATCACGGCATCGCCATCTTCAATCGCAGCAGAGTCTTGGCCTTCAGCTTTGATTTCTGTCGCTTTAACAAATTCATCATTTTCTTCACGTGCGTAAGCGGCTTCAAGGCCTGCTACGGCGGAATCAAAAGTAAATTCTGCTTTGGCTTCAACCAATAGGTCGTAAGCTTTTTGTACGCGTTCCCAGTTGTTATCGCGATCCATGGCGTAGTAACGACCAATCAGTGAGGCGATACGACCTTTACCTAATTTAGAAAATAGGTCTTGGAAGCGTTGCAATGAGGCTTCGGCACTGCGTGGTGGCGTATCACGGCCATCAAGGAAGCAGTGGAGGTAGATTTTCTCAGCGCCACGGGCAGCAGCCATTTCAACGGCAGCGTAGATATGATCTTCATGCGAGTGAACACCACCTGGCGACATTAGTCCCAATAGGTGAACCGCTTTGCCCGCTTTGATGGCTTTATCCATCGCGTTGACTAACACTTCGTTTTGTTGGAATTCACCATCAAGAATTGATTTAGTAATGCGTGTCAGGTCTTGGTAAACAATACGACCAGCACCGATATTGGTGTGACCGACTTCTGAGTTACCCATTTGACCATCCGGTAAACCTACATCCATACCAGAAGCAGAAATCAGAGTGTTTGGGTTGTTTGCAATTAAGCTATCCATGACTGGAGTATGTGCATTGCTGATTGCGTTGTGTGCGTTATCTTCACGGTAACCCCAACCGTCAAGAATTACTAAAGCCATTGGCTTCTTAGCTGACATAGTTATGACCTCGTCAAATTCAAAGTAACTTAAACAGAAATTAGCGTAATTTTACTACACTTTGAAGCGATTGCAGTAGGTTAAGATCAATGATTCTCCCTATCAATGCCTATAAAGGTAGCCTATTGATCAACATCGGTGCCTTTTTAGCGCCATTTAATAAACTAACATTCCCGTCCCAAGCACGGCAAACAGTGCGCCGCACCAAGCGAAGCGGTTGGGCCGCTGTTTGGTATACATCCATAAAATAGGCAACAACATGATGGGCGTGGTTGAGGAGAGCAGGGCCACCATACCCACGTTGCCTTCACGCAGTGCGTAGAGAATTAACGTCATTCCGACCGCCATCGCAAGAAAACCGTTGATGGCAGTAATGGTAAAAATGGGCAGCGTAATGGCTTGAGTGGCGCGTGCTAATTTTGCACCAGTAGCCAACAGTAAGCAGTGTGCGGTGAAGGCGGTGAGCATTCGAATTGCGGAAGCGGCGATGGGGTCGATCCCCGTTTGCATCACAGGTTTGGCGATGATCCCACCCAATGCTTGGCATAGAGCCGCGATAAGGCCAAGTGCAATGCCAACCCATACTCGGCCTTTAATTGTTTCCAATGCATTATGATTTTGCCCTCGGCGGCCAAAAAAGATGGCCGTTAGAACACCTGAAAAGACAAAAGTTGCGCCCACTAGCTCTGCATGGCTCATGCTTTCGCTGAATAAAAAATAGCCGAGAATGGCCGAAAAAACGGCATGGCAGGAAAAGAGCAAACCCGCTTGTCTTGGCCCCATGCGATTTAAACACGCAAACAGCGCCGTATCGCCAATGAATATGCCAATCAACCCCGAATACATCATGGGTGTCACCATCTCGCTGTTTACCGTTGCCCAGCCGCCAGTTGCCAGCGCCATGCTCACTAAAATGAGAGAAGTACAGCCCATCCGCCAACGGCTATAAGCAAAGGTTCCTAAATGGCGAGCGGGAGTAACAGACAGTAAACTGGCTACTGCCCAAAGAAACGCGGCAGCAAGCGCGAGCCATTCGTAGCCCATGTAAACATCCTTGAACGAGGGAAGGATCTCAATATGCCTTAAGCGCTAGGGGAAAACAAAGGGAATTTATGGGCTTGCCTCAATGTGATTAAAAGAGGCAAGCCAAGAGGATTTACACTTTGAAGCGGCGAATATCGTTACGCATGGCTTCTGCCGATAAATGCATTTCATGAGCGCTGTGGCTGCTCTGCTGAGTTTGACTAGCAAGGTCATCAGAAGCGTCTTTGATACCTTGTGTATTGCGGCTAATGTCTTCGCTGACGGCTCGCTGCTCTTCAGCGGCACTGGCAATTTGCAAGGCCATATCATTGATCTCGGTAATGGCTTGCGTGATCCGCACTAAACTGTCGTGAGCTTGTTCGGCATAGTCAACACTGTGGTCGGCCAGTTTGGTGCTTGCTTCCATATTCTCGACCGCATGTTGAGTATTGCGCTGCAAGGTTTCTATCATGGTGCGGATCTCTTCCGTTGAACCATGTGTACGTTGGCTGAGCACACGAACTTCGTCGGCTACCACAGCAAAACCACGGCCTTGGTCACCAGCGCGGGCCGCTTCAATCGCCGCATTGAGTGCTAACAGATTGGTTTGTTCGGCAATACTTTGAATGGTGGATAGGATCTGGTTGATACTTTGAGCATTGCTCTCCAACTCTCGGATCACTTTGGCCGCACTATCGACCTGATTGGCTAAGTGAGTAATGGAATCACGATTCTTTTTGATAACCGCCTGCCCGTCATCACAAGCTGAGGCCGATGCTTGTGACGCGCTAGCGGTCAGTTCGGCATGGCTAGCCACCTCAGCGGCGGTAGCCGACATCTCGTGAATCGCGGTGGCTATTTGGTTGACATCATTTTGTTGGTGCTCAACTCGCATGGAAGCTTGAGCAGAAAGGTCATTGGCATCTTGTGCTTGCTGGGAAAGTTGTTGGCTACGGCTGACGATCCCTTTCAGCATCTCCTGCATTTGACTTAAAAAGAGATTCACTTTCTCGGCCAATTCACCGATTTCATCCATGCGTCGAATGTCGATGCGTTGGGTGAGGTCGCCTTCTCCTTGCGCTAATTGCGCTAAAGCGTTCGACAATACCTGCAGTGGTTGCAGTAAGCGGGTTACAACCCAAGTGCTGATGCTGGCGATAATAATGTAGAGCACTAAAGAGGCAATGGCGGTAAAGGTTATTTGCTCAGAAACCGAGGCGTAGGCCATCTCTTTATCCACCACAATGCCCAGTAACCAATCGGTATTTGGTATTTGTGAGACGTAAATTAATTTGTTGCCTTGCTTTGGCCAAGCGATGGTATCCACGCGATTTTCTCGGGCTAAGCTGGCCATGTGCTGGGAATCTAATTCGTTGTTTAAATTGGTTAAAGGTTTTTGGCTTAAAGCTTCATCTTGGTAGGCAACAATGTTGTTATTACCATCAACTAGAAACGCAAAACCTTGATTGTTCAATTTAACATTCAGCACTTCTTTAATGAGATTGGTTACCGTTAAATCGGCGGCGAGTACGCCTTGTTTTTGACCTTTAAAAGCTTTGGCGAAGCTGACCACGATGCTGCCATCAAAATCTTGGTAGGGTTCGGTAATTATAAGCCCTGATTGTGCCATTGCATCTTTATACCAAGGGCGCGTTCTTGGATCATAATCACTTGGCCAATCTTCGGTTTTATCACCATAAGCAATGCTGCCATCACTAAAACCAGCATAAACAGAAAGAAAATCACCGCTCTTTTTAGTCACCAGCAACGCTTGGTCAGCATTGTTATTATTAGCAATAAAAGGTTCATTGGCCAACATCATATTGCTGCGGATCCCAAGCCAATCACTGATGTAATGGCGAGTAGCAAGACTGGTGTTTTCCATTTCACTATTAATGGCATAGGTCGTTTCTTGCTGTAATTGACTGACGGAGATCCAAGCTTGGACGCCACTGACGATTGCGATGATGATGGCGATAGCGACTTGAATTTTAAATTTGATGGTATGTCTCATGGGTTATGTCCCTAGAACGGTTTGACAACCGCGTGTCGATAGCTCAGATCAGGAAAAGATGAATTAACGGCTCCTACGCTTAGTTGCAGCGAAATGATGAAGCCGTTTCATGTTTCTTCAGATAAATGAATAAGTAAATCAGAGTAATCCTACGAGAATGTAGCTTTGATTAATATGATCGTGCTCGATTATTGTTCATCTCGTTGATTCGCTTTTACTTAGTTTTAGGCTGGAATGATTCATCTTTGCGACCTGCATTCAGTCTTGACGCTCAATGCAAGTCGCAGTCACCCAAGGTTAGGTCAGTAACAGCGCGGCAGCATAGACAATGCACAAGCCAACAACGCCAATAATCAGACCTGTTTTGGCCATGTCTTTACTCTCAATAAGCCCGGTAGAATAGGCCAGTGAGTTCGGCGGTGTTGAGACAGGTAAAATCATACCCAGTGAGGCAGAAAAGGCGACAACCACTAACAAACTTTGTATACCACCAATACTGGCCAAGCTTTCCATGGATGTGCCAATCGCGGCGGCGATCGGCATGAGTAAGTTAGCGGTCGCGGTATTGGACATGAAGTTTGCCATGAGCCAACAAACGAGCGACAGGGTGATGACGACCGAGATAGGCGATAGAGAACTGTAATCAATCGCGTGAGCTAATGCTGAAGCGAGCCCTGTTTTATCTAGCCCAATTCCAATCGCTATCCCGCCAGCCACTAGCCACAAGACGTCCCAGTTGATCTGTTTCAGTTCCTCTTTGCCCATAATGCCGGTGAGTGTAAAAACCGCCAAAGGAATAATAGATACCACATAGGTGTTCATGCCGTGTAGAGAGGTGGTCATCCACAGCACTATGGTGGCGGCAAAAGTAATGTAGACCACGATTGCACGCCAATTTTTTTGGAATGTTCCGTTTAGTTTCAGCACCATCTGTTTTTCTGAAGAGGGAAACAGTTTTTGTAGCAAAAACCAAGCTAACGTGAGCTGAATAATCACAAACGGCAAGCCCATCATCATCCAAGAAAAGAAATCAATGCTATTGCTTCCGGTGAGATATTGCAGCGCGATCGCATTGGGTGGCGTACCGATAGGCGTGGCAATACCACCGGTGTTCGCTGCAATCGGAATGCAGAGCACTAAGGCTTTGATGCCTAAATCCCCTTTTGGAGCTGAAGCGACGATCGGCCCGAGCAGCGCCAGCATCATCACAGTAGTCGCGGTATTGGACATAAACATAGAAAATACCGCAGTGATCAACATTAGCCCCAGCATAATAAAGCGGGGTTGAGTACCAAAAGGTTTGAGTAAAACTCGGGCTAAGTTGTTGTCCAGTTCATATTTAGAAGCAGCAATCGCCAGTGCAAAGCCGCCCATGAACAAGATAATAATCGGTGAAGAGAAAGCGCTGAAAATATCGGTGTACTTCATTAACTCGCCGATATCATGCCCAGCGGGTGGCGAACGAAAGAGATGCAAGCCTTTATCTGAAATCATCACCAATTCGAGCGCAATGATCAAAATGGAGGTGGCAAATACAGGAACTGGCTCCAATACCCAAAGCAGAGCAGCCAATAAAAAAATAGCCAGTAATCGATGTTGAATTAAGGTTAAGTCATCAATCGGTATTGCATCAATGGGCATCAGTAAAACACCGATGGGCAGCAAAAAGCAGATCGCAAGCTTTATCAGCATTCCCGTATTCATGGTAGGCATATCACATGACCTTCATTAGGTTAACTTGAAGTAACTAGCGTAAATGATATGTGAATGAAGGTCTTAGACGCGGCTTGAAATTTTGAGTTTTAGCGAAGGAATATGCAGCAGCTTTGTTTTTTATCAATAAAGAAAAAAAGCGAAACATCTAGAGGCGTTAGCTCTGAACATGCAGAGCTAACGCATTCGGCAGGGAACATTAAGAGATGGCGATTAACGTTGCTGTGCGTATGGAGTACCCATAACCGTTGTAGCATTGTGTTGCATAGACTCATCAAAGCGAATTTTATCTTTTGCAAACAGGTTGATCACCGTTGAGCCTAGCTTAAAGCGACCCATCTCTTGTCCTTTTTTCAGTACAACAGAGGTATTGCCTTGGGCTGGATAATCCCAGCGATAAACGGTATTGCCGCGCGGAGGCGTGACAGTCCCTGACCAAACTAGCTCAATACTGCCAACAATGGTCGCTCCGACAAGCACTTGTGCCATTGGGCCAAACTCAGTATCAAAAATACACACCACGCGCTCATTGCGAGCAAACAGGTTCGGTACATTTTCGGCTGTTAGTGGGTTAACCGAGAAAAGATCGCCCGGAACATAAATCATTTGACGTAACACGCCATCGCAAGGCATGTGTACGCGGTGGTAGTCGCGAGGTGATAAATAAAGCGTGGCAAATTCGCCATCTTCAAACTCTTGCGCCAGCTTTGCATCACCACCGAGCAATTCTACCGCTGTAAAATGGTGGCCTTTCGCTTGGATCAGCTTGCCATCTTGAATCGGCCCGAATTGACTAACGCAAGCATCGGCCGGATGGGTGATTAAGCTATCACCGTCACTGATTGGCCGAGCATCGGCTTTCAATTCACGAACAAAGAATTCATTGAATGTTTTGAAATGGCTAGGATCTGAATGCAGAGCTTCATCCATGTTGACATTATATTGTTTAATAAACCAACGAATGACTGCAGTGGTTAGACCGCCAGCTTTCGCTGATGCGAGTTTACCCATCAGGCGTGTTAAGCCATGTTGTGGGATCCAGTATTGCAGTCCAACTTTAATTTTATCCATTGTCTCTGATTCCAATGTTAACTGTATGTTCTTCACTTTGGGCGCGAGATGTTACTGAAAAACTCTCACCATGTCAGCAGTTAGTCACCATTGCTTACGGATTATTCGATGGCGACAGATAAAAAATTTATCGATCAAGTCTGCGGACATTTGCCGGGGTAAAACTCGATGCTATTTATAAATCCGCTTTTTTGTTACGCGAATATTGGCGGTTAGCTTTGTTTTCCGACATGCTTTCTAAAATTCGGTGGTAGTTCTCAAAGCGCGTGTTACTAATATCACCTTTTTCCACGGCTTCACGTAGTAAGCAACCCGGATCGTCAGCGTGTTTACAGTCTCTAAACTTACAGCCGCCTAAGAAGGGACGAAATTCGACAAAGGCTTCAGTGATCGCTTCAGCTTCCAAGTGCCATAAACCAAATTCACGCACTCCCGGCGAGTCGATCAAATCACCGCCTGTAGGGATATGATACAAGCGAGCCGCAGTGGTGGTATGTTGACCAAGTCCAGATGCTTGAGAAACTTCACCTTCTTCAATTTCATCTTCCAAATTTGGCATTAATGCGTTCACTAGGCTGGATTTACCAACGCCAGATTGACCAACAAATATGTTGATCCGTCCGCCAAGTTCCGCTTCTAACTCAGCAATCCCTTCACCGCTTTTTTTGCTGACAAAAAGCACTTTGTAGCCAATGCGTTCGTACACACGTAACGACTCTTGATATTGGTTACGCAATTCATCGCTGAGTAAATCAATCTTATTCAGTACCACTAGCGGCGCAATATTCACGGTTTCTGAAGCGATCAAATAACGGTCGATGATATTGAGTGACAGTTCCGGTAGTACGGATGACACAATGACCATCTGATCAATGTTTGCCGCGACTGGTTTCAAACCGTCGTAATAATCTGGACGAGTCAGAACCGATTTGCGCGGTTCAACCGCTTCGACAACGCCAGAGATACCCGCCATCGATTCGAGTCCAGGGCGCCAAATAACACGATCTCCTGAGACCAGCGTTTCAATGCCTCGGCGTAAATTACAGCGGTGGATGGTGTGAGTCTCTAAATCTTCAACATCGGCATGTTGGCCAAAACGAGTAATCACTAACCCAGTTTTTGCGGTGCCGAGCATGGCTTCATCCCACGAAACTGTGTCCTCTTTTTTGAGTCGTTTACTCTGATTATTACGAACGCGTCGTACTTGACCTTTCGTCAGCTTCTTTTTCTTTGCCACGATTATCTACTTCATGATTATGATACGTTTTGATCCAACGTTGAGATTTTACTCAAAATCATACCGTTTGGATCCAATGTCCAAAGGTATCTTGGGGATCTGAATTTGGGTATAGTACCTTTTTTATCTGCAAACCAATATAGGCAACGTATTTATGTCTTTTAGCGATCAAAACTTGATTTGGGTTGATCTTGAGATGACAGGCTTAGACCCTGAAACTCACAAAATTATCGAGATTGCCACCATTGTGACTGATAGTGAGTTGAACATTTTGGCTGAAGGCCCAGTGTTGGCTGTTCATCAATCAGAAGCTGAATTGGCTAAAATGGATGAATGGTGCACCACAACACATACCAAAAGCGGTTTGGTCGAGCGAGTACGTCATGACTCAGTGACACAACAAGAAGCGGTTGAACAGACCATTACGTTTTTGGAAAAGTGGGTGCCTAAAGGTAAATCTCCTATTTGTGGCAACAGTATTGGGCAAGATCGCCGCTTTCTTTATAAACATATGCCTGAGCTGGAAGCCTACTTCCATTACCGTTATGTGGATGTCAGTACGCTAAAAGAGCTGACTCGCCGTTGGAAGCCAGAAGTATTGGATGGCTTTTCTAAGCAAGGTAGCCACCTGGCTTTAGATGATATTCGTGAGTCTATTGCTGAGCTTCAGTACTACCGTAAGACCATATTCAGTATTTAATTTTCAGAACGGCATTTTTTGCTGATGGCGTGTTAACCAGTTTTTGTGATTAATACGCCATATTTGCGTTCTTTTTCGTCAAAAAAAAAAAAAAAAGATTTTTTGCCAGTAAGGGCTTGCATCATAAGAAAATGCTCTTATAATTCGCAGCCCTGAACAACGGAAACGTTGTGAATGCGACACTAGCTCAGTTGGTAGAGCGCAACCTTGCCAAGGTTGAGGTCACGAGTTCGAACCTCGTGTGTCGCTCCAAATTCTTTTCGAAGAAAAGAATAGCGCCGCACAACCTAGTTAAGGTTAAGGTCACGCCTCTTTGTTTAAAGAAAGTGAACCTCGTGTGTCGCTGCACTTTCTCTTGTTAGAAAGTGAACAGGTTTAAGTTTTCATCGTACTTAACGGTGACACAATACGGACGCGGGGTGGAGCAGCTTGGTAGCTCGTCGGGCTCATAACCCGAAGGTCGTTGGTTCAAATCCAGCCCCCGCAACCAAATTTAGATTAAGCGTGAATACGATTAATCATTGCGACACTAGCTCAGTTGGTAGAGCGCAACCTTGCCAAGGTTGAGGTCACGAGTTCGAACCTCGTGTGTCGCTCCAAATTCTTTTCGAAGAAAAGAATAGCGCCGCACAACCTAGTTAAGGTTGAGGTCACGCCTCTTTGTTTAAAGAAAGTGAACCTCGTGTGTCGCTGCACTTTCTCTTATTAGAAAGTGAACAGGTTTAAGTTTTCACCGTACTTAACGGTGACACAATACGGACGCGGGGTGGAGCAGCTTGGTAGCTCGTCGGGCTCATAACCCGAAGGTCGTTGGTTCAAATCCAGCCCCCGCAACCAAATTTAGATTAAGCGTAAATACGATTAATCATTGCGACACTAGCTCAGTTGGTAGAGCGCAACCTTGCCAAGGTTGAGGTCACGAGTTCGAACCTCGTGTGTCGCTCCAAATTCTTTTCGAAGAAAAGAATAGCGCC
>NZ_CAWNIB010000143.1:0-4653 GCF_963874405.1 Vibrio sp. V08_P9A1T1 | reverse complement strand
ATAAAAATCCGCCTGTGCATAAGGCGGATTTTTTTACTTCACTTTAAATGACATGCGCAGAAATACTAAGGCGCGGAATCCACCACTACAGGCAAGTAATGTTTAGGTTCAAGTTTCAACCACTCTGGTAACACAGTCCCGATTGAGATTGAAGACCAAGTTCCAGAAATAATACCGATGAACATTGCAATAGCAAACCCTTCAAGCGGCTCCCCGCCCATTAACCACAATGCGGAAACGGTGAGTAATGTCGTACCCGAAGTCACCATAGTGCGTGAAAACGTCGCAATCACAGCTTGGTCGGTAATCTCTTTGGTTGGCGTACTTTGCTTAGCCACGAGCAATTCACGAATGCGGTCAGCAATGATAATAGAGTCGTTCAATGAATAACCCAATACCGCCAGTACCGCCGCAAACACGGTTAGGTTGAACTCCATCTGTGTCAGAGCAAAGAAACCGAGCACTAAAATAACGTCATGCAGCAAGGCCAACAACGAGCCGCTCGCTAAACGCCATTCAAAGCGGAAACACAAGTAACCTAAGATACACAGTAAGCAGATCATCAACGCTAAACTACCTTGCTCCACCAGATCTTGCCCCACTTGTGAGCCGACCATACTGTTGCTCACCACCGTCACATGTTCAGAGACGTCGCTGAGCAAAGTTGGAATGTTAGGCGTCTCTTGATCACTTTCAGGAAGCGCGTAGCGGATAACCCAACGTCCCTCTTCACCTGCTTTGGTGAGCATCGTTGAATCTCCTAATGTAGGTTTCAACGCTTGCAGTAACTCTTTGTTGGTGAGGGTTTTATCGACCGTGACTTCAGTGACCATCCCACCAGTAAAATCCAAACCCATGTTGAGGCCTTTCACACCAAACGCCACTAATGAGATCAGCATCAATGTCACAGAGAGTACGCTCGTGATGTAACGAATTGGACGAATATGGTTTTTCAAATAATCAATCATGTTTATACCCTTACATCACGACGAGCATCTCGTCCCCAAATGAGATTGATAACCGCACGCGAAGCAAACACACCGCTGAACATACTGGTCATAATGCCGAGCCCTAAGGTCAGGGCAAAGCCTTGGATTGGACCATTACCGATCGAATACAGAATCACGGCGGTGATCATAGTGGTGACGTTGGCGTCAAGAATGGTGCTAAAGGCGCTGCTAAACCCAGAATCAATCGCTTGGGCGAAATTACGTCCTTCTGCAATTTTGTCTTTGATACGTTCAAAAATTAGCACGTTGGTATCGACGGCCATGCCGACCGTCAAAACTAGGCCAGCAATCCCCGGCAAGGTCAGTACAGCACCCGGCAATAAGGCAATCAGACCAATGAGACACACCATGTTAAACAGCAACGCCGCGTTCGCCACCCAACCTAAACGGCGATACCAAAGCGCCATAAAAGTCAGCGTTAATGCCATACCTAAGGCTAATGCGGCAAAACCATTTTGAATGTTTTCTGCGCCCAATGAAGCGCCGATGGTACGCTCCTCTACGATAGTCACAGGTGCGGTTAATGAACCAGCGCGCAGCAATAAAGCCAGCTGCTGTGCTTCTTCCATCGAACCTGCACCAGTGATTCTAAATTGGCTACCCAGCTGCGATTGAATGGTCGCAACACTGATCACTTTTTCGCTACGCTCTGTTTCGCCACGAGCATTGGTGGTGTATTCACGGTACACGGTCGCCATCGGCTTACCGATATGCTTGGATGAAAAATCACTCATGATTTTGCCACCCGCGTGGTCAAGCGAGATGTTGACCTCAGACATTCCCACTTGGTCAATACCTGCGCGCGCATTAACAATGTGATCGCCGGTTAATACAGGGCGTTTAGTGAGCACCACATTACGGCCATTTTCATCTTTTAGCACAATGTCTTGCGACGTAAACGCTTCGCTGGGTGATTTCGCCTCATAAAAAGCAAGGCTCGCCGTCGCACCAATCACGTTTTTCGCTTGTGATGGGTCTTGCACGCCCGGTAATTCGATACGAATGCTGTGTTCACCTTGGCGCTGAACCATGGCTTCAGTGATGCCTAGCTCTTCAATGCGATCACGCATAATCTTGAGGTTCTGTTGCAGCGTCGTTGATTGGAAATCGACTCGATTCTGTTTTGAAGGCTTGATCAGCAGTTGATCAGAAGAGCGTTGAATATCCCACCCTGAGTAAGTCTCTTTAAGAAATGCATTGATTTTATTGAGATCTTCCGCTGAATTGCTCATTACTTTGAAGCCATCAATACCTTCAGAGCTAACTTTCACGCTGCGAAGACGCTCGTCACGCAGCTTATCTTTCACGGTATCGATCATGCTGTCACGTTGCTCTTGGAACGCTTTATCCACGTCAACGTTCAGCAAAAATTGCACACCACCACGCAGGTCCAATCCTAGTTTAATCGGGTTAAAACCTAAATTTGTCAACCATGTTGGTGCAACCGAAACGTAAGAGAACGTAATACTGTCTTCTTTTTCAATCATGCCATCGAGTAATTCTCTGGCGTGCGTTTGCTGGACTTCCTCAGCAAAGACTAAGGTCGTTTTCCCACCTTGCTGCTGTATGTTTTGTACCGCAATATCGTTTTTTTCGAGTAGATGAGTTAATTCCACGACTGAATTAAGCGTCTCATTTTTAGAGGAGACTTGCAGTTGAATAGACGGCTGTTCGCCGTACCAGGTGGGTATAGCGCTCAAGGCAAGCACAACCAAAGTGGCGGCCAATACGATATACTTCCACGCAGAATAGTGATTAATAAGACGTGCTGACGCCTTTTTATTTTGTGTTTTTTTCATACCAATCCTCTCAGCAAAGCTGAGTTGTTATTACTTTAAATAAACAAGTTAAATGAACAAGCGAGTGACTTTGTCACTTGATATAAAGTAAGAGGGATCAGTACTGGCTATTTAACGCCACATACATGGCATTCGTTTCTTTCCAACCAGAAATTCTGTGGTTAGAACTATAGGGGCGAGCTTGCCATGCCGCCAACTCAGCGACAGGAAAAAGATAAAGCCTAAAGGGAGCGACGGTGACGTCGTAATTGGGTGTGTTATCGACAAAAGTGGGGCCATCGTATTCAACGACTCGGGAAGTTACCCCCCAACGAGACGCGGTGACGATTGCAGCAGAAGTGTCTGAGTGAAGCGATTTTGATACGGGTGGAGCCGTTTGTTTATCTTGTTGATCAGAGATAGGTTGTTGAATAGCAATAGCTTGAGGCAATGTTTGCTGATGAACAATCGCCGTGAGCGAGGTTTTTTCACCATGTTGTAGGATAACTTTACGTTCAGCGTGGCTGTGCGTTTCACTCTCAATTAAATAGCCGAACGCTTGCGAAGGCAGAACCACCGCAAGAAGCGTAAACCAGACATATTTAATAAAGTGCCAATGCATGAAAAAATCATTCCTCTCAACTCAAGCAGGCATCATATTCCTGACAACCATAAGCCTCAAGTAAAAAGATCTAAATGCTCTTATCACTTTAGCTAATGAGAAGCGTAAAATATTTCTTTGCTTTGTATATCAAAGTAAATTTTGTTGGCTAACTTGCGGCCACCACAATACACAAAATAAACCTCACGTTCTTGATATTTGAGCGACTTTACCCAGCCACCAAGCTCTTCAAAATCTTCTGGTACGCAGGTTTCATTTTTCAGCAACTCATCGGTTTTCTGCACAAAAGCCGTTTCATAGAGTTTAAAATCATCCGAATTCGCAATGTACTGCGTGACCGTTTTACGGCGCTCCTCTGCTGTGATCAGCGGGGCTTGTTCCACTAAACCATCCAAAGGTATCCACTCCGCGACTTCAGGCCCGTTTTCCTCATAGACAAAATAATCGGTAATACGGCCAAAACCCGATTTACGTTCCAAGATTTTCACCTTATCACCACGGTATAGAACCCGCTCAACAAACGCTTGTGCATCGGGCTTTTCTCTTACTCCGAGCCTTGCTAAATCGACATATAAATCATTAACAAGCGGTTTTGGTGGCAAGGCCGTTTTAGGAGCCGTCTCAGTGGTTGGCACTTGCTCTTCATCGTTCGAACTCGACGAATCGGCCTGCAGTGCTTCTTGCTCAGGAAGATAATAAAGAAAGTAATAGCCAGCCCCCGAGCCCGCCAGCCCAAGCAGCAATAATAGAAACATCAGCATTTTTTTCATCTTGCTGCTCATTCCTTTCTTGTTGTGCGCAACCTTGTTCGGCGCGGCACGCTTTAATTGTTCGTTAATTATAGTTGAAATCTCCGAATGTCATTTTTACTCACTATTCGAACCCATAGCGATACTAACGACAGCCTAATCCTGAACTTGATGCTATGCGTCAATCTTCTGCAAAATCAGCCTATAAATGGAATAAAGGACTCAAATTTATCTTCAACAGCAACCTAGCCACTCGATCAAATCCTATATTCATTTCACAGTTCTACATCTATAAGTCCGGACATCTTGTTAAGTATCCTATTCAAAGTTACCTAGGTTTACATTTTCCGACTTACCCTATACTGGTAATAAGTTGAAATACATTTAATAAAATTATTTCATCTCACTGCGATAAATTCTATTTAATTTTTTAAAGAACGCTACTTTCAATTACAAAACCAATTTCACTTCATACCGATGATCTTCTAACTCAA
>NZ_CAWNIB010000142.1:0-4673 GCF_963874405.1 Vibrio sp. V08_P9A1T1 | reverse complement strand
CTGCCGCTCAGTCATCAAGCTCGCCAGTTCATTCAACACTCTCGTCAGACAATTGCCAATATTATTCATAAAAAAGATCACCGTTTACTGGTGGTGTGCGGTCCTTGCTCTATTCATGATATTGATGCGGCAAAAGAGTACGCAAAGCGCTTGAAATCACTCTCAGAGCAGTTGAGTGATCAACTGTACATTGTCATGCGTGTTTACTTTGAAAAGCCGCGTACAACGGTTGGCTGGAAAGGTCTGATTAACGATCCTCATCTTGATGGCAGTTTTGATATCGAACATGGTTTACACGTTGGTCGTCAATTGTTAGTTGAGCTAGCGGAGATGGAGATCCCTCTGGCGACCGAAGCGCTTGATCCGATCAGCCCTCAATATTTAGCCGATACATTCAGTTGGGCGGCGATTGGTGCACGCACTACGGAATCCCAAACACACCGAGAAATGGCCAGTGGTTTGTCGATGCCGATTGGGTTTAAAAACGGCACCGATGGCAATTTAGCAACGGCAATCAATGCGATGCAGGCGGCATCATCCAGCCACCGCTTTATGGGCATTAATAGTGAAGGGCAAGTGGCCTTACTTACCACTCAAGGCAATCCAAATGGGCATGTCATTTTACGTGGCGGTAAGCAAACCAACTACGATTCAGTGTCGGTCACCGAGTGTGAGCAAGAGATGGCAAAACATAAATTGGATGCGTCGTTAATGGTGGATTGCAGCCATGCTAATTCACGTAAAGATTACCGTCGTCAGCCGTTAGTCGCTGAAGATGTGATTCATCAAATTCGTGAAGGAAATCAGTCTATTATTGGTTTGATGATTGAAAGTCACCTCAATGAAGGTAATCAATCTTCTGACCTTCCTCGCAACGAAATGGAATACGGTGTATCGATTACGGATGCCTGTATTAATTGGTCATCAACTGAGGCACTATTACGACATGCTCATCAAGAGCTCGTTCCGTTCTTAGAAAATCGCCTAAAAAAAGGTGAATAAAGGGAAGTGCCATGGCTGTTGAACTTAACGAATTACGTGATCAAATTGATGCTGTCGATAAACAAATGGTCGAGCTGCTTGCACGCCGATTAGCTTTGGTTGAAAAGGTGGGGGAGGTCAAGAGCCGACATGGTCTACCGATTTATGCTCCTGATCGAGAAGCGGCGATGCTGGCTTCTCGCCGCGCTGAAGCGGAAAGAAAAGGCGTCCCGCCACAACTGATTGAAGATATTTTGCGCCGTACTATGCGTGAATCTTATGCCAGTGAAAAGGATTCTGGCTTTAAGTGCTTAAACCCAGAGCTGCGCTCTGTGGTGATTATTGGCGGTCATGGTCAACTTGGTGGCTTATTTGGCCGTATGTTCAAACTGTCGGGCTATCAGGTGAAAGTATTAGGCAGTAAAGATTGGCATCAAGCCGATGAGATACTGCATGATGCCGGTTTGGTTGTGGTGACGGTTCCTATTCACTTAACCGTCGGTGTGATTGAAAAACTTGCTCATTTGCCTGCCGATTGTATTTTGTGCGACCTCACATCGATTAAGTCTAAGCCGCTACAGGCGATGCTTAAAACACACTCTGGCCCAGTGGTTGGATTACACCCAATGTTTGGCCCAGATGTCCCTAGTATGGCCAAGCAAGTGATCGTCTATTGCGATGGGCGAGGAGAAGAGAGTTATCAGTGGTTGCTAAAACAGTTTTCGATATGGGGAGCGAGTTTGTGCCAGATTGATGCCGCAGAACACGATCACGGCATGACCTTGATCCAAGCACTGCGTCACTTCACTTCGTTTGTATACGGTTTACATCTTTCTAAAGAAAATCCGAATATCCAAAAATTACTGCAGCTGAGTTCACCGATTTATCGTTTAGAACTGGCGATGGTTGGACGGCTTTTTGGTCAAGACCCTCACTTGTATGGCGATATCATTTTCTCATCGGAAGAGAACGTTGAGATGATAAAACGTTTTCATGCTTGTTTTGGTGAGGCGTTAACCTTACTTGACGGGCGTGAGAAGCAAGCTTTTGTGGAAAACTTTAGCAAAGTGAGTGATTGGTTTGGCAGTTATTCACAACAATTTATGCTTGAAAGTCAAAACCTGTTAAAACAAGCGAACGATGCCATTCATCGTGTTTAAGGCTGTCTGAACGGCGAGTGCGGTTGTTGTGAATACGGCCGCCGCTCATTCTTCCGGTTCATCCCCTAAATCAGACAAGTATTCCAGTTCGCGATGGAGCAAACTTTCATCACCCATGTTCAATTCAACTAAACGTTTCAAATGGCCAATACTTTCAATATCAATGTGATTGATGCTGACACGAATAATGTTGTTTTGAATGTGGATCAACTTGGCGACTAGATTAATAGTGACATCGCTGTCTGGTAGTGTGAAATGGACTTGTGCCATTTCATTGAGCACTAATTTGTCCGCGTCAGGGCATGAGAGCAATAACCCATGCAGCGACAAATCCTGAATCGTTGTGGTGACGGTATGTTTACCTTGCAATAAGGTGGCAGGCATCTGATAGATGATGCGTGAAAAGCGACGTCTTTCAATCATGGTACTCTCTCTTGTTGAGCGTTGACCTGTGCCAGCTTCGGCTCTGTATCGATCATTGAAAAATTATACCCATTAAGTTTAGACCTAATTGAAGGCAGTGTCGCGAATCCTGCATCTTGTTGTGTGATGCGTGATGTACAAGTAATAAAAAGGCCGCAATAGATTGCGGCCAGAGACTTCAAATACAGAGTTATTTGGTCATACGCTTGTATTTAATGCGGTGTGGTTCAGCCGCTTGAGCGCCCAATGTCTGTTTTAACCACTCAGTGTATTCGCTGTAGTTGCCTTCATAGAATTTCACTTCACCTTCATCACGGTAGTCCAGAATGTGGGTCGCAATACGGTCTAGGAACCAACGGTCGTGCGAGATAACCATGGCGCAACCTGGGAATTCCAGCAGCGCCTCTTCCAATGCGCGTAGCGTTTCAACATCCAGATCGTTGGTTGGTTCGTCGAGTAATAGGACGTTGCCGCCAGCTTTAAGCAATTTGGCTAAGTGAACACGGTTGCGCTCACCGCCCGATAGCTGACCGAGCACTTTTTGTTGATCGACGCCTTTGAAGTTAAAGCGAGAGCAGTAAGCACGCGCAGGAATTTCAAAATTGTTGATCTTGATAATATCCGCCCCTTCAGAGATCTCTTGGAAGACGGTATTTTTGTCGTTCATGCTGTCACGGAACTGATCAACCGAGGCTAATTTCACGGTTGCGCCCAATTCAATTTCACCAGAATCTGGTTGCTCTACGCCACTTAGCATTTTAAACAGCGTTGATTTACCCGCACCGTTAGCACCGATGATGCCGACAATCGCTCCTTTCGGCATGCTAAATGATAAATTATCAATCAGTACGCGATCACCAAACGATTTGGTTAAGTTACGAACTTCCAATACTTTGTCACCTAAACGTTCGCCCGGCGGGATGAAGAGTTCGTTGGTTTCATTACGTTTTTGATGTTCAGTATTATTAAGTTCTTCAAAGCGCGCCATACGTGCTTTGGATTTTGCTTGGCGGCCTTTCGGGTTTTTACGAACCCATTCCAGCTCTTTTTCAATCGTTTTTTGACGAGCACTCTCTTGAGATGATTCTTGCTTTAAGCGTTCATCTTTCTGTTCGAGCCACGAGGTGTAGTTACCTTGCCAAGGAATGCCTTCACCGCGGTCAAGTTCTAAAATCCAACCAGCAGCATTATCAAGGAAGTAACGGTCGTGGGTGATGGCGACGACTGTGCCTGAATAGTCGACAAGGAAGTGCTCTAGCCAAGCAACAGATTCCGCGTCTAAGTGGTTGGTTGGTTCGTCAAGCAGCAGCATGTCTGGTTTTTCAAGTAGCAAACGGCAGATCGCCACACGGCGGCGCTCACCACCAGACAAAACGGCGATTTTAGCATCCCATTCTGGTAGACGAAGTGCATTAGCCGCACGTTCTAAAGCGTTCTCTAAATTATGGCCATCTTTGGCTTGAATCAGAGCCTCGAGCTCACCTTGCTCTTTGGCTAACGCATCAAAATCGGCGTCGGGTTCTGCATATGCCGCATAAACAGCATCGAGGCGAGTTAGTGCGCCAGCCACATCAGAAACGGCCTCTTCCACCACTTCACGCACGGTTTTTGATTCATCCAGTACTGGTTCTTGAGGCAAGTAGCCGACTTTCAATCCTGCTTGCGGGCGTGCTTCCCCATCAATATCAGTATCGATGCCAGCCATGATACGTAACAGGGTGGATTTACCTGAACCATTGAGACCTAAAACACCGATTTTAGCTCCAGGGAAAAAGCTCAGAGAGATGTCTTTGAGAATTTGACGCTTAGGCGGGACAATTTTACTCACCCGCGACATGGTATATACGTATTCAGCCATTGCCGATTGTTCCTAATCTTAGTAACAGAAGAAAGTGGTCATTTTATACCAAAGCGATCGCATTTGTTACTAGGTACCTAATTTTTAGAGCTTAGATGGTGTTTTTCATCGATAAAAAAGTAACGAAACATTAAGTTACTAAGTTCATATGTCGCACTTTTATGAATTTAATATTATTTACATCTATGGCCTTTACTTTTTTATCTAGAATCAGCGTAATGAAACGGAAATTCCCTTGCTTTGGATAGGAC
>NZ_CAWNIB010000141.1:0-4691 GCF_963874405.1 Vibrio sp. V08_P9A1T1 | reverse complement strand
ATAACGAAAATTAGTGTAGTGGCTTGTATTAACTGTCCTTTTGTTCGGAGGCTTAAAAGATATCGGTGCATTGTAGGCCATTATTCCATGTAATGACTGGTCAAAGAATAACCTTTGTTGTGATTTTTGTCACTAAAATGGAATATTTTATTCCATAGAATCGCCCTCAGTTCCGAATTCAAACCGAGAAATAGACGATGAACCTAGACCTAACCCAGTTGGTTACCGAAAGCCGCAACCCTGCCAGTGCTGACATTGACACCCTTTCCACCTTAGAGATGTTGCAAGTCATTAACCATGAAGATCAACTGGTCGCGTTGGCGGTTGAAAAAACCTTACCGCAGATAGCGCAAGCGGTGGATGCCATTACCTTGGCATTTCAAGCGGGTGGACGTTTGATCTACATGGGAGCGGGAACCTCCGGTCGCTTGGGGATTTTAGATGCTAGCGAGTGCCCACCCACCTACGGCTCTGATCCTAAACAAGTGGTTGGGCTTATTGCGGGCGGACACCCAGCGATTCTTAAAGCGGTTGAAAATGCCGAAGACAATGTTGAGCTTGGGCAAAGCGATCTGAAAAATATTAATTTGACCCGCAACGATGTGGTGGTGGGTATCGCCGCCAGTGGTCGCACACCCTATGCGCTAGGCGGCATGGCTTACGCTAAATCACTGGGTGCAACGGTTGTGGCAGTAGTGTGCAACCCAGATTGCGCGATGCAGCACGCGGCTGACATTGCCATTGTGCCTGTGGTGGGCGCGGAAGTGGTCACGGGCTCTTCACGTATGAAAGCGGGCACGGCGCAAAAACTGGTGCTTAACATGTTAACCAGCGGCGCGATGATTCGTTGCGGTAAAGTGTTTGGCAACCTCATGGTCGATGTCGAGGCAACCAATGCTAAGTTGATTCAGCGCCAAAATAACATTGTGGTCGAAGCGACAGGTTGCAGCAAAGAGGAAGCAGAACAAGCACTGAGCGCCTGCCATCGTCACTGTAAAACCGCCATTGTAATGATTCTTGCGGGGCTAAGCGCCGAGCAAGCGACGCAAAAACTGGCCAAGCATAATGGTTTTATTCGCGCGGCACTGAATGATCAATAACCCGACTGGATCTATCCAAGGATGTCCCAATGGCAAAAATAACCTCAAATATGATCGCCAAGCTGCTTAGTGCAGTCGGTGGTAGTGGCAATATCGGTAAGTGTGGTAACTGCATGACGCGCTTACGTTTAACATTAAATAATACGGCATTGGCCGATCAGGTTCTGCTGAAAACCCTTCCCGGCGTAATGGGCGTGGTGGAGAGTGACCAACAACTGCAGATCATTTTAGGCCCGGGCAAAGCGCAAACGGCGGCCGATATGATGAATGAGATGATCGCCAACGGTGACGGTGCTGAGACGGATGTGGCCATAACTGCCGATCTATCCGCGATTGCTGCTGAGCAGAAAAAGCAGATGAAGAGCAAGCAGACCAGCGGCGTACAACGTTTTTTAAGCAAATTTGCGACCATTTTTACGCCGCTGATCCCCGGTTTCATTGCTGCGGGTTTGTTGCTTGGTTTTGCCACTTTGCTGGAGCAAATGTTCGTTATCGATCAATCGCCTAGCCAGTTTATGCTCGATCTCATTACTTATATGAAAGTGTTTGGTAAAGGGCTATTTGCCTTCTTGAGTATTTTAATTGGTTATAACGCGCAGCAAGCTTTCGGTGGCTCGGGTGTTAATGGTGCCATTTTAGCTTCGCTGTTTGTGCTGGGGTATAACCCAGAGGCGACAACGGGTATCTACTCGGGTATGAGTGAATTCTTTGGCTTCGCCATTGACCCACGCGGCAACATTATCGGGGTACTATTGGCCTCTATTCTGGGCGCGCAAGTAGAACGTAAAGTGCGCCAATACATGCCTGATGATTTGGATATGATCTTAACCTCTGTGGTGACGTTACTCATTATGGGCGCGGTGACTTTCTTGGTGATCATGCCGATTGGTGGTGAGCTGTTTAAAGGCATGTCATGGTTGTTTTTGAACCTCAATGATAACCCGTTGGGCGCGGCGTTACTGTCGGGTTTGTTCTTAATTTCGGTGGTGTTTGGTATTCACCAAGGGTTTGTGCCAGTCTATTTTGCGCTGATGGATGTACAAGGGTTTAACTCTCTGTTTCCTATTTTGGCGATGGCGGGCGGCGGCCAAGTGGGTGCGTCACTGGCACTCTATTTCAAAGCGAATAAAGATGCGTTGCTGCGCACGCAAGTGAAAGGGGCGATCATTCCCGGTATTTTGGGAATTGGCGAACCATTGATTTATGGCGTGACCTTGCCGCGGGTTAAACCGTTTGTCACCGCTTGCATTGGTGGGGCGGCGGGCGGTTTCTTTGTCGGCTTAGTTTCTTACCTTGGTTTGCCAGTAGGATTAAATACGGTGTTTGGCCCGTCAGGCATTGTCGCCATTCCATTGATGACTTCCGAGCAAGGAATTTTTGCTGGGATGATGGTGTTTGTTGGCGGTCTTTTAATCTCCTACACCGTTGGCTTTCTCGCGACCTACTTTTTTGGCTGCAAAGATGTCGATTTAAGCTAATTCACCCCCCCCTATGTATGGTATGAAATAGTATGCAAAATACCCAAACTCGGTCAAGTGAGGGTATTGGGTGAAATAGCGCGGCCTTTAGCACATCTTCTTTCTCTGTTGGATGTGTCTAAAGGCCTTTTCTTTGGCCTAAAGAGCATCCACTACGCAAGTTCGCCTATAAAACCACCCGTTTGATGCGCCCATAGCTGAGCATAAACGCCTTGTTGTTGCAGCAACTCTTGGTGTGAGCCTTGTTCAATGATTCGTCCTTCATCCAGCACAATTAAGCGATCCATGGCAGCAATGGTTGATAAACGGTGCGCAATGGCGATCACGGTTTTGTTTTCCATCAGAGTTTCAAAATTTTCTTGAATAGCCGCTTCCACTTCTGAATCTAGGGCCGAGGTGGCTTCATCCATGATCAGAATCGGTGCATTTTTTAATAGCACTCTGGCAATCGCAATGCGTTGGCGTTGGCCGCCAGAGAGTTTGACACCGCGTTCTCCCACTTGAACATCGTAACCAAGGTTGCCATTCTCATCCTGCAACTGCGCGATAAAATCATGAGCATGCGCTTGACGGCTTGCTTCTATCAGCGCCTCTTCCCCGGCCTCTGGGTTGCCATAGAGAATGTTGTCGCGGATTGAGCGGTGCAACAGAGAAGTATCTTGCGTGATCATACCAATGTGTTGGCGCAGTGAATCTTGGCTAACCTGCGAAATATCTTGCCCATCAATGCAGATTTTGCCGCCATTCAAATCGTAAAATCGCAGCAGCAAGTTAACCAGTGTGGATTTACCCGCGCCCGAACGACCCACTAACCCCACTTTTTCGCCTGCTTTTAACTCAAAGTTAAGCGCCTCAAACACAGTGTTCTCTTGTCCATAGTGAAAGTGAACGTTATGGAAGCTGATTTGCCCTTGCGTTACTTGCAGCGGCGGCGCATTGGCTACATCCGTTATGGTCACTGGTTGCGACAAGGTATTCATTCCATCCACCACAGTACCGATATTTTCAAATAGTGCGCTCACTTCCCACATGATCCATTTCGACATGCCTTGTACGCGCAGCGCAATGCTAATCGCAATCGCAATGACACCGACAGTCACTGAGGCATCGAGCCACAAATTGATTGATAAAGCGGCGATAGAAAACAGCAGTAAATAGTTGATGGCGTCAACACTCCATAATAGGCACGTCACCATGCGCATCTGTTGGTACACGGTGTTCAAAAACCGTTTCATGCTGCTTTTGGCGTACTGCATTTCTCGCTGTGAATGGGAAAACAGTTTCACGGTGGCAATGTTGGTGTAACTGTCGACTATGCTGCCCGTCATAGTTGAGCGAGCATCGGCTTGATCGGTCGCCACTTTTTTCATCTTGGGAATGAAATACAATTGAATGATGATGTAGGCCACGAGCCAAATCAGAATCGGGATCATCAAGATGCGGTCAGATTCGCCCATCATCCAAATCATCGAGACGAAGTAGACCGCGATGTAAACCAGTACATCGACCAGTTTCATCACTGTTTCTCGCACGGCGAGTGAACTTTGCATCACTTTGGTGGCAATTCGCCCCGCGAAATCGCGTTGGAAAAAACTGACGCTCTGTTTGAGTAAGTAGCGGTGGATCATCCAACGTATCGACATCGGGTAATTACCCAGTAGCGTTTGGTGCATGATCATGGAGTGGAAGAAAGCCAGCAGCGGCATAATGACCACCACCAGCGCGGCCATTACCCACAAGCGGTCACTCTGATCAGCCCAGAATGTGGCACGTTGTTGGCTGCCAAGCATATCAACCAATTCACCCATATAGCGAATGAGGGTGACTTCGGCAATCGCCACACAAGCACTGAGCAGTGACATGACCAATAACGGTACTTCAAAACCCCGCGTGTAATGACGGCAGAAGGCTAATAAGGAGTTAGGCGGTTGTTGCGGCTCTTCTTTAGGAAACGCCGTCGTGAGATTTTCAAACCATTGAAACATAGGTGATCAACTTATGGTGATGTGCGAGTGAGATTCATTCTTATTTTTATCTGTTAAATATTGAATTTATCAGTAAAATGACGGGCAATAATAATGATAATAAAAACGTTTCTCAAACTAATTAAAGC
>NZ_CAWNIB010000140.1:0-4716 GCF_963874405.1 Vibrio sp. V08_P9A1T1 | reverse complement strand
ATATGGGATAATGCGCCGCGAAAATTGCACCTAAATCTTCTAGGTGGGGAGAAAACATGTTTACGATTGAAGGTATTTGCGATTGGTGTAAACAACCAAAGCTATTAATAAAACACGAATATATTGATGGGAAATCGCATCACTCATGTGAAAGTTGCAATGAGTTTGCGCGCATGGATGTCAGGCAGTTTAATATTGCAGAGCAAGCATTTCGAGATCGACAGTCACTGTCACATTAGGCATCAATAGCTATACATGAAAAAGCGCCAACACGGCGCTTTTTTACTGCCTATTTTAAAAGCACACCCATTTCAGCGACTATGATAACTTATCTAATTAGTGACGAGACACTGTTACTAGGATACTTACATTGATCACAAAACAGACAACGGCGCTTTATCTTTGAACAATTTGATTGTTTGATAAAAATAGTTATTAATCAATAAATTAAAACAAAATCTAACGAATTCAAGCTTGGTTATGCTGATAAATTCAGCAAAAAAAACTTGATCAGTATCTACAACTCAAATACTGTATACACATACAGCATGTATGAAAGGACAGTATTATGCTTCAAGTAAATTTCGCTTCTCAACTATCAGCTCAGTACCCTTTGGCTAATGCCCATCGCTCAGTAAATACGATTGAACAAGCCATGATGTCAAAGCTTGCTAAGCTATCCCAGCACCAACAGCAGTGGATCTTATTCACCTCTGAATGTCCTCGACCACAGTATGAACGGTTTGCTTCTTTCAATATACATTGCGACAGAGTGATCCACATGAAACCCTCTCAAACGTTATCGGAATTAGAGATTGTGATTAAAGCTATCCGCTCTGGAAATGCCAGTGCGATAATCGCGTCAAATACTATTGAGCCTATCAACCAACACCTACTCAAGCAATTAGCGACCGAGCACCACTGTGATGTGTTTTTTGTTGCAGGGAAACAGCAACCGTTTCATTGATCGAGAAAATGCTGTTGAGGGTGAATAATGCTGTATTACCCTCCATAACAGCAAAGGCCTAGCACTGTGGCTAGACCTTTGAGATTAGAACATCTTAATTGTGTTACTGTGACACCAATAGATTAGATATCAATTACATCGAATGCAACTTCAGTATCGACATCGGCTTCGTAATCAACGCCATCAACACCAAAACCGAATAACTTCAAGAATTCTTCTTTGTATTCAACGTAATCCGTCAGCTCTTTTAGGTTTTCAGTAGTGATCTGTGGCCAAAGCTCACGGCAATGCTTTTGAATATCTTCACGCAGTTCCCAGTCATCCAGACGCAGACGATTTTGCTCATCTACTTCCGGCGCGCTACCGTCTTCTTTATAAAGACGTTGGCTAAACATGCGATAGATCTGTTCAATACATCCTTCATGTACACCTTGCTCACGCATTTTCTTAAACACCATTGCGATGTAAAGAGGCATAACAGGAATAGCTGAACTGGCTTGAGTAACAACCGATTTAAGAACGGCCACATTAGCCGTACCACCTAGTACAGAAAGCTGTTCATTCAGTGCCGATGCGGCGCGGTCTAAATCCATCTTCGCTTTACCTAGCGCACCATCCCAATAGATTGGCCAAGTTAGCTCAGTGCCGATATAGCTATAAGCCACGGTTTTACACCCTTGAGCCAATACGCCAGCTTCAGCAAGTGCATGGATCCACAGCTCCCAATCTTGACCACCCATAACCGTTACCGTGTCTGCAATTTCCTGCTCAGTTGCAGGTTCAACACTGGCTTCAATGATGATGTCTTTATTGGTATCAACCGCTGTCGCGGTGTATGTTTGGCCAATCGGTTTTAATGATGAGCGAATCAGTTCGCCAGTTTCAGGTAACTTACGCACTGGTGAAGCAAGCGAGTAAACCACCATATCAATTTGACCTAAGTCTTGTTTGATTAGCTCGATCGCTTTCTGTTTTGCTTGGTGAGAAAATGCGTCACCATTTAGGCTTTTAGCATACAAACCCGCCTCGTGAGCAAGCTTGTCAAACGCGGCTGCGTTATAAAAACCGGCGGTGCCTGGTTTTTTGTCCGTGCCCGGTTTTTCAAAGAAAACACCGATAGTCGCAGCACCTCCACCAAAAGCGGCGGTAATACGAGACGAAAGGCCGTAGCCACTGGATGAGCCTACAACAAGTACACGTTTCGGTGCATTTTTGATAGGGCCTTGTGCTTTGGTGTAAGCAATTTGTTCTTTTACATTAGCTTCACAACCCACAGGGTGCGTTGTCGTACAGATAAATCCACGAATTTTAGGTTTGATGATCATATTCAACTTCCTTCAAAAATCTCCGCTAGGATAAAAGTTTCGCTCGAAGATCTCACCCTATTTCTTTAAAAACAGGCAGAAATTGCAAGTGGTTGGATCTCTCGTGGCTCAAAAAATCAGGGCACCCGACTAGGATGCCCTGATATATGGTCACACTTTTAGTGACGATATTCGCGACTAGGCGACATGATTAAGCTTTGGCTTTCCCGGCTTATTGGTCATCACCTCGCTCAAGTCATGGCTAAAGTGATCAACTTGAATCGCTTTATAACGCAGTTTGTCTGCGGCCAAAATTTGGTCTACTTCAGTTTGAGTCAACACATTTTCGCTTAAGGCTTGAGCTAATCGCTCAGTCAGAGCACCTTTACGCGCAATTTTACCCTCTTTGGCTGCGCGGAACAGCTTGCGCTCAAGTGCACTGATACCGTACATCGCCAAAAACGCTTTTTCCATCAAGCCAACGCTATCGTCTTCCTCTGGCCCAATGTAACAAAGATGAGTGAGACGATCTCGATGTGCTCCAGGAGTCATTAAGCTTTCCGCCAGTTTGACCGACAGCTCATCGCTAGGTTTGTCATAATGGTTGCCCAAAGGGAAGACCAACACTTTAAGTAAGCGCCCAACCACTTTGTTGGGGAAGTTGCTGTACGCCTCTTGCAAAGATTTAGCCGCGTGGTACAAACAATATTGCACTGCGTAGTGCACGTAATCTAAATCGGTTTGTTGGCGGCCTTCATCTTCATACTTTTTCAAGGTTGCTGAAGCCATGTACAGATAACTCAAACCATCACCTAAACGCGCTGAGATCATCTCTTTACGTTTAAGATCGCCACCTAACGTCAACATAGCGAAATCGGCACTCACGGCAAGTGCTCGGCTAATGCGCGTCAACTGTTGGTAATACGCTTTTGTTGGGCCGCTCATCTGCGCTTTGACAAAGCGCGAACCCGTTAATGCAGCACCGAGTGCCCCAAAGGTATTTTTGGTCGCGTGGCTAATGTGCTTAAACAACAGCTTATCGAAATCTTTCGCGCCTTGCTCTGTATCAGGATTAGCCGCCGCTTCCATCTCTTTCAAAACATAAGGATGACAACGAGTGGCACCTTGGCCAAAGATCATCAAATTGCGAGTTAGGATATTGGCCCCTTCAACCGTAATTGCGACCGGGATACCGAGATAATGTGTTCCGAGGTAGTTCATTGGTCCATCTTGAATCGCTCGACCAGAGTGAATATCCATCGAATCATTTAAAATTGTGCGCGCAATTTCTGTCATATGGTATTTGGCAATGGCGGTCACTATACCCGGCTTTTCTTTCAAATCGAGCGAGGTTGTGGTTAAGGTTCGTGTCGCTTCAAGCAAATAAGTTAAGCCACCGATACGGCCCAGTGCTTCAGCTACCCCTTCAAATTTACCAATCGACATACCAAATTGCTTGCGCACATAAGCGTATGCGCCTGTCGTGCGCGAAGTTAAGTGACCAATCGCCGTACCAAGTGCGGGTAATGAAATACCACGCCCTGCCGACAAACATTCCACCAGCATGCGCCAGCCTTTACCCGCATAGTCAGCACCACCGATGAGCCAATCCATCGGGATGAAAACATCTTGACCACGCGTTGGGCCGTTCATAAACGCAAGGCCGAGTGGATCGTGTCGCTCGCCAATTTCCACGCCTTTGTGATTAGCAGGGATCAACGCGCAGGTAATACCGATATCGAGCTTATCGCCTAGAAGTTTTTCAGGATCACTGAGTTTGAAAGCTAGGCCTAGCACAGTTGCAACCGGAGCCAGCGTGATATAACGCTTATTCCAACTGAGTTTAATCCCAAGGACTTCTTTGCCCTCGTGCTTGCCGTAACACACCACGCCTTGATCAGGAATGCCGCCAGCATCGGAGCCTGCTTCTGGCCCGGTCAGCGCAAAACAAGGGATATCCGTACCGTCAGCTAAGCGAGGAAGCCAGTAGTCTTTCTGTTGTTGTGTACCGTAGTGAGAGAGAAGCTCTCCGGGGCCAAGCGAGTTTGGCACCATCACTGTAACAGCGGTACTGATACTGCGCGTCGCAATCCGTGACACTATGGTGGAGTTGGCGAGTGCTGAAAATTCACGACCACCGTAGGCCTTTGAAATAATCAAAGAGAAAAAACGCTCTTTACGCAGAAACGTCCACACTTCCGCTGGCAAGTCACGATCTTCTTTCACGATTTTATGGTCATCTAACATGGACAGCAGCGTTTCCAACTCATTATCAATGAAAGATTGCTCTTCATCTGACAAGGTTGGTTTTGGGTAATGATGCAGTTTGGTAAAGTCTGGACGACCTGAAAACAGTTCACCATCCCACCAAACGCTGCCCGCTTCCATCGCCTCTTTTTCTGTCTCCGATAACGGAGGCAAAACTTGCTTAAACAGTTTAAAGGC
>NZ_CAWNIB010000139.1:0-4721 GCF_963874405.1 Vibrio sp. V08_P9A1T1 | reverse complement strand
GGTGAATAGCGCAGCTTGGTAGCGCATCTGGTTTGGGACCAGAGGGTCGGGGGTTCGAATCCCTCTTCACCGACCACCTTAATAAGCCTCAGTCGAAAGACTGGGGCTTTTTAACATCTGATGTTTGGAGCCTTAATCAAGGTAATGAGAGCCAAAGTAGGGTTCGCCTGATCTTCAAAACCGGGCTCTTCACCGGCCATCTTAATAAGCCTCTGTCGAAAGGTTGGGGCTTTTTAATATCTGATGTTTGGAGCTTTAATCAAGGTAATGAGAGCTAAAGTGGGGTTCGCCTGATCTTCAAAATCGGGCTCTTCACCGACCATCTTAATAAGCCTCAGTCGAAAGACTGGGGCTTTTTAATATCTGATGTTTGGAGCCTTAATCAAGGTAATGAGAACCAAAGTGGGGTTCGTCTGATTTTCAAAACCGGGCTCTTCACCGACCACCTTAAAAAGCCTCGGTCGAAAGGTTGGGGCTTTTTAATATCTGATGTTTGGAGCCTTAATCAAGGTAATGAGAGCCAAAGTGGGGTTTGTCTGATTTTCAAAACCGGGCTCTTCACTGGCCATCTTAATAAGCCTCAGTTGAAAGACCATTCTCTCTATTCAATGTTCGATTCCTTATTGACTCCTATCTCATTAAGTCAGTGAATTATCATGTTTAAAGGCTAAACCCTAAATTTTCTGTTCAGATGAATTCACTGCTTTTCTGCCTTTTCATTAGTTTTTAGTCTGGCATTTTGTTGGTTATTCTGGTTTTTGTTTCTAATGTGTTACGTGATATGCCGCAATATAATTTGAAATTTTATTCTGCATTCTTTTTTAGAATGCATGGTAAATTGGCGTTTTCTTAGGCTTAACGTCTATGTTTTGGGGTGTATTACTGTGTGCTAGAATATTGGTCATACCAATGATTAATGCATATGTGGTGCATAAAAATACGATGTTACTGCTTTGGTTTGATTTGATATCGACTTTTTATCCTATCGATGTTGCTTTTCTGTGAAATATTTGCCAAATTGATGGCCTTGTTAATTACCAGAATATTGTACTGGTATGAATGGATTCATTTTTACTGGCTTTGAACGCTTTGTTGTTCAAAGGTAGTTACAGACAGGGCACAACACTGCCCAAGTCGTAGAGGTCTGGGATGTCACTTTTAGAAGTAAAAAACCTGCGTATTGAATACCCATCGCGTCATGGTGTTCACGTTGCTGTGAAATCGCTTTCGTTTAATATCGAGCGGGGTGAAATTGTTGGGGTTGTGGGAGAATCAGGCGCCGGAAAATCGACCGTAGGTAATGCGGTTATCGATTTATTGAGCCCACCTGGTCTCATTGCCAGTGGCGATGTGTTCTTAGATGGTGAGAAGATTTCAGGCTTATCGCCTGAGCAGATGCGCCAAGTTCGCGGCTCTAAAATTGGTTTTATTTTTCAAGACCCAATGACGTCGCTTAATCCACTATTTACTGTTGAACATCAACTAACAGAAACCATCCACGCCAATATGAAAGTGACTGAGGAAGAAGCGTATCAGCGTGCACTTTCTTTGATGAAGCAAGTGGGTATTCCTCAGCCTGAAAACCGTTTGAAGCAGTATCCACACCAATTCTCTGGTGGCATGCGTCAACGTGTTGTGATTGCCATTGCGCTGGCGGGTGAACCTGATCTTATTATTGCCGATGAACCGACCACTGCATTAGACGTTTCTATTCAAGATCAAATCTTGAGCCTCATCCGCGAGCTATGCATTAAAAACAATGTTGGTTGTATGCTGGTCACCCATGATATGGGTGTGGTCTCGAACGTGACGGATCGCGTCGCGGTGATGTATCGCGGTGACTTGGTTGAATTTGGACCGACAGCTAAAGTGTTGGGCGCTCCGGATCACTCCTATACGCGCAGTTTGATTTCCGCCGTTCCTCGCTCAGATAAAAAACTCGATCGCTTTCCGCTGGTGAGCTATATCGAAGAGGCAAGTGAGTTAAAACCACTGGATGTTAAAAACCATTGGTTAGGTCAGAGCCAAGATAATCGCCAATACACAGGCCCACTGCTGACAGTAGAAAACGTGAATTTACGCTTTACGACCAAAGACTCATTGTTTGAAAGTCGCCGTGAATATGTCCAAGCTTCAAATGACGTCAGTTTCGAGGTGTTTGAAGGGGAAACTTTTGGTTTGGTTGGGGAATCAGGTTCCGGTAAATCAACCATCGCACGCGTGATTGCGGGTCTGTACGCTCCAAACTCAGGCAAAGTCTGTTTTGAAGGGATTGATCTTACTGCGCTGAAATCGGAAAACGAGCGCCGTCCGATGCGCCGCCAGATGCAGATGGTGTTTCAAAACCCTTATACCTCAATGAATCCGAGAATGAAGATTTTCGATATCATTGCCGAGCCGATTCGTTTTCATAAATTAACCCGTAGCGAAGCGGAAACACGGCAAATTGTGCATGATCTTTTAGAGCACGTAGGCCTAGGTAAAATGGCGGGAGTGAAATATCCGCACGAGTTTTCCGGCGGTCAACGTCAACGTATTTCGATTGCTCGCGCACTCGCCACGCGTCCTCGCTTATTGATTTGTGATGAACCCACGTCCGCGCTCGACGTGTCTGTGCAAGCGCAGATCTTAAACCTATTAAAAGATCTGCAAGATGAGCTCAATTTGACCATGCTGTTCATCAGCCATGACTTACCGGTGATCCGCCAAATGTGCGATCGTGTCGGGGTCATGCAAATGGGGACCTTACTGGAGGTCGCCCCTACAGAGCAGTTGTTTAAGTCACCTCAACACCAATACAGCCAGCATTTGATTTCTTTAATGCCTGAGTTTACGGGCTTAAGAGAAGATGTAGTAACGGCGTAAGCCAAAAAAGTTACAGATAGAGATATCATGACCAAGCGTGCTTGGAATGAATAAACAGAAGCAATTACAACAACTAGGGATTTGGATTCCCGCATAAGGAGTTATGCAATGAAAACCATGAAAAGCAAACTAACAGTAGCTTTGATGGCGGCAGGCTTAAGCTTTGCAGCTAGCGCGGCCAATATTACCGTCGCTTATGATGCTGACCCAGTGTCACTTGACCCGCATGAGCAGCTATCTGGTGGTACGCTACAAATGTCTCACATGGTGTTTGATCCTCTCGTTCGTTACACCCAGACATTTGATTTTGAACCTCGCCTTGCTGAGAAATGGGAACGTGTCAATGATACAACGTTCCGTTTTACGCTGCGTAAAGGGGTGAAATTCCATTCAGGTAACGAAATGACGGCAGACGATGTGGTCTGGACGTTCGATCGTTTACAAGATTCTCCTGATTTCAAAGCTATTTTTGAACCGTATGAAAAGATGGTCAAAGTGGATGATTACACCGTCGAGATCGTATCCAAAGGCGCTTATCCGCTGGTTCTGCAAACCGCAACCTACATCTTCCCTATGGACAGCAAGTTCTATTCGGGCAAAGCGGCTGATGGTAAAGAGAAATCTGAAATTGTGAAACACGGCAACTCGTTTGCTTCGACCAACGTTTCTGGTACTGGCCCATTTAGAGTGACTTTCCGCGAACAAGGCGTAAAAGTGGAATTTGAACGCTTTAAAGATTATTGGGATAGCGCATCAAAAGGCAACGTAGACAAACTGACCTTAGTACCGATTAAAGAAGATGCCACTCGTGTTGCGGCGCTCCTTTCTGGTGATGTGGATATGATTGCACCTGTTGCGCCAAACGATCATAAACGTGTGGAAGAAGCCAAAGGTATTGATCTTGTGACCTTGCCGGGTACGCGCATCATCACTTTCCAAATGAACCAAAACAGCAATGAAGCACTGAAAGATGTCCGTGTGCGTCAAGCCATTGTTCATGCCATCAACAACCAAGGTATCGTTGACAAAATCATGAAAGGTTTTGCGACAGCAGCTGGCCAACAAGGCCCAGCGGGTTATTCTGGTTATGACGCGAACCTTGTGCCTCGTTTTGATTTGAAAAAAGCGAAAGAGCTGATGAAAGAGGCTGGTTATGAGAAAGGGCTGACGCTCACCATGATCGCGCCAAACAACCGTTATGTGAACGATGCGAAAGTTGCACAAGCTGCAGCGGCGATGTTGTCGAAAATTGGTATTAAGGTTGATCTTAAAACCATGCCAAAAGCGCAATATTGGCCTGAGTTTGATAAGTGCGCCGCGGATCTGCTAATGATTGGCTGGCACTCAGATACTGAAGACTCAGCAAACTTCACCGAGTTCTTAACCATGACACGTAACGAAGAGAGTGGTAAAGGCCAGTACAACTGTGGTCACTACTCAAATCCAGAAGTGGATAAGTTGGTTGAAGCGGCAAACGTAGAAACCGATCCTGCGAAACGTGCACAGATGCTACAAAAAGTCGAAGTGACTTTGTACAACGACGCAGCATTTGTTCCACTGCACTGGCAAAACCTAGCGTGGGGTGCGAAATCTACTTTAGATATCAAACCGATTGTTAACGCGATGGAATTCCCTTATTTCGGCGACCTAGTTGTTAGCGAGTAATTACTTAAGTTGGCCGCTCTGTAATGTGGGCGGCGCTTAAGTCACTTAAGGCATCCGCTTGGATGCCTTATTAAGATCTCTGCACTTTGCTTTATTTCAGTCGGGTCGAGTGTCGTTTTTTAGGCTGAATTTTTTCGTTCCTATTAAAGTTAATTCAATTTTAAAAAGAACCATCATGGATAGTTTAAGGG
>NZ_CAWNIB010000138.1:0-4728 GCF_963874405.1 Vibrio sp. V08_P9A1T1 | reverse complement strand
AAATAAAAGTTACCGCTGACTTTAGAGAACAATGCTAAAGCGAGCAGTAAAATAGCTGATGGTATGTTGCAGGGCTTTTGTGGCATTTTGATTACAATCGATTTCCCAATAGATCTATTTTTGATACGCCGATCATACCCCGATGCATCGCAACATTGGGATCAAGAGTTCGTGCGTAGCAGAACATAGATGACGTTTCTAACTCATTCACAAACATTTCACATTTTCAAAACAGTCTACGGTTATGAAATTTAATGAGAAAAATATCCTGAAGTTCGGACTCAGAGAGCGCTAGTATTTCTTTTTCATACGCAGCGCAACGTTGACCAAGGCAATCAACACCGGCACTTCAACCAAGGGCCCAATCACACCCGCAAATGCTTGATCGGAATTTAAACCAAACACAGCAATCGAAACGGCAATCGCCAGTTCAAAGTTGTTGCCTGATGAGGTAAAAGCAATTGAGGCATTTTGATCGTAAGGAATGCCCAGTTTTTTACCAATGAAAAAGCTGACAAAAAACATCACTAAGAAATAAATCACTAAAGGGATGGCAACGCGTATCACATCCATCGGCAGTTCAATGATCATCTCGCCTTTCAGGCTGAACATCAAAACTATCGTCGCTAGTAGTGCCACTAGCGTAATCGGTGAAATACGCGGAATAAACTCCTCGTTGTACCATTGCTCACCTTTCGCGGCCACCAACCATTTGCGACTTAAAAAACCAGCTAAAAATGGGATACCGAGATAAATCAGCACACTTTCTGCGATATCGAGAATGGTAATATCAACCACAAAGCTCTCGAGCCCAAAATACGGCGGCAAAACAGTAATAAATAGCCACGCCATAAAACTGTAAGTGACAATTTGAAATGCACTGTTGAGCGCCACCAACGCTGCGCCGTACTCTTTGTTCCCACCGCTGATATCATTCCACACCAATACCATCGCGATGCAACGCGCCAGACCAATTAAGATCAGTCCGACCATATAACCCGGATAATCGCGTAAGAAAATGATCGCCAATGCAAACATCAAGATAGGCCCGACAATCCAGTTCATCACTAAAGAGAGTGTGATGGCGCGTTTATCACGAGTCACTTCACCTAGTAGGCTGTAATTCACTTTTGCCAGTGGTGGATACATCATCAAAATCAAACCGATCGCCAGCGGAATATTGGTCGAACCGACCGACATATTTTCATTCCATTGCGCCACTTGCGGAAAGAAGACACCGATCGCTACCCCGAGCCCCATCGCAAGGAAAATCCACAAGGTTAGATAGCGATCGAGAAGACTCATTTTTTCGGCTGCAGAGGCTTCTGCGCAGACAGGTAATTCACTCATACATCACATCTCTCGGTCAGTCTAAAAAGGGAGCCGCGCACAACTTTCTACTTACAGCCATGGCGACATAGTAACGCTAAAATTTCATTCATTTTGGCAAGATGGGCCAGCAATGCGCGTTAGCTCTTGCGCAATCAATGCGGTATTGTGGCTCAGCGTGATGTCCAATATCTGCACCATCCAACTTTCCAGCTCAGGATTGATTTGGTAGTACACCCACTTGCCGCGACGTTCATCAATCACTAGCTCATTTTTTCTCAGTTCAGCTAAATGACGGGACACTTTGGGCTGACTTAATTGCAACGCATTCATTAAATCACACACACACAACTGCCCTTTGTGCTTCATCAACAGCAAGGATTTGAGCCTCGTTTCTTCAGACAAGGATTTATAAAAAGATAAACTGCGGCACATAAACAATACATATGGAATATCGAATGTGTTTTAGTGTAAGGAGCAAAAGAGTAGAAGTCAAACACCAGAACTATCCTCGCGCACGACGGGCGGCGCTTGAAAAGCAGCGTGATAACGGGAGAAATGATTACTGCAATACAAATAACGATCGTTTGGTTGACCTATACCACATCAATGATTAGGATCACATTTTAAAAATCAACTAAGAGACGTTGCGAATGCTGCTTACGCCGCCCTAGATTGATCTTTACCTCTCACAACTCACCTTTTTATTTCATTTTTTAGAGATCAAGTATGCTACAAAATATTAAGCGCGATTGGTTTTCCAATGTGCGAGGGGATGTTCTAGCTGGCACTGTCGTTGCGTTAGCATTAGTTCCTGAGGCAATAGCCTTTTCTATCATCGCAGGTGTAGACCCTAAAATCGGCCTTTACGCTTCATTCAGTATTGCCGTGATCATTTCAATTGTCGGTGGACGACCCGGCATGATCTCAGCAGCCACGGGAGCAATGGCGCTGTTGATGGTCACTTTAGTCAAAGAGCATGGCTTGCAATATCTATTGGCAGCCACTGTTTTGACCGGGGTTCTACAAATACTGGCCGGTTACCTCAAACTGGGCGATTTGATGCGTTTTGTATCACGTTCGGTCGTGACGGGGTTTGTTAACGCGCTGGCGATTCTGATTTTTATGGCGCAATTACCAGAGCTGACCAATGTAACATGGCACGTTTATGCCATGACACTCGGTGGGCTGGCGATTATCTATCTATTCCCCTACGTTCCTGTGATTGGCAAATTGCTACCTTCGCCATTAGTGTGCATTATCGCCTTAACTCTGATTGCTATCAGCTTTGGCATTGATATTCGCACTGTGGGCGATATGGGTGAATTACCAGATACTTTGCCGATATTTTTATGGCCAGATGTTCCGCTCAACCTTGAAACCTTATGGATTATATTTCCTTATTCAGCCGGATTGGCCGTTGTCGGTTTATTAGAATCAATGATGACAGCAACCATTGTTGACGATTTAACCGATACCAGCAGTGATAAAAATCGTGAATGTAAAGGCCAAGGTATCGCCAATATTGCCACTGGCTTTCTTGGCGGCATGGCCGGTTGTGCGATGATTGGTCAATCGATCATCAACATTAAATCCGGCGGACGCGGCAGGCTCTCTACTTTTTGCGCCGGTATTCTACTGATCATCATGGTGGTGTTTTTAAGTGATTGGCTCAAGCTCATCCCGATGGCGGCTTTAGTGGCGGTAATGATCATGGTTTCCATTGGGACCTTCTCTTGGAGTTCGGTAAAGGATCTCAAAACTCACCCACTTTCTACCAGCATCGTGATGATCGCGACCGTTGTTGTTGTGGTTGCAACCCATAACTTAGCGATCGGTGTCGGTGTCGGCGTGCTGCTTGCTTCTCTCTTCTTTGCTAACAAAATTGGCCGCTTCATGGTGGTTAAAAGTGAACTCTCTGAAAATGGAGAAGAGCGTACCTATCGTGTTGTTGGGCAAGTCTTCTTTGCTTCGTCAGATCAATTTATGAACGCGTTTGACTTCAAAGAGGTCTTAGAGCGTGTCACTATCGACCTCTCTGCAGCGCACTTTTGGGATATTACTTCGGTTTCTTCGCTAGATCGTGCTGTTATCAAATTCCGACGCGAAGGGACCGATGTAAACATCATCGGTATGAATGAAGCAACAGCAACGATTGTCGATAAATTCGGCGTGCATGGTAAGCCAGAAGAAGTTGAAAAGCTGATGGGCGGACATTAAGGAACAGATTATGACCAATATTATTGCTTGCATCGATGGATCGATTTATTCACAGTCGGTCGCCAATTTAAGCGTGTGGGCCGCCAAAAGCTTACAAGCACCGTTAACCTTACTGCACGTACTTGATAAAGCGGCCAATCAAACCGAAAGTGAGTTATCTGGTAACATCGGTTTAGGCAGCCGAGAACAGCTATTGAAAGAGCTTATTGAACTAGACGAAAAGCGTTCTAAACTGGCCTTAAGGCACGGTAAAGCGTTACTCAATGAGCTAGAAACCAAAGCTCATGAACAAGGTTTACAAGATGTGCGTAAACTGCAAAAGCACGGCAACCTGTTAGAAACTTTGCTTGATCTTGAAAACGAAATTCGTGTATTGGTGGTCGGTAAATCAGGTGAAGTGCACCAAAACGACGCCATGGCCGTTGGATCTCAATTAGAGAGTATCGTGCGTACAATGAAGTCGCACACCTTAGTGGCAACGGGTGATTTTACGCCACCACAAAGCTATCTATTAGCCTTTGATGGCAGTGAAATTAGCCAGAAATTAGTGGATAAAGCGATTAAAACACCGCTGCTAAAAGGGCTGGAGTGCCATTTGGTGATGGTGGAAGATAACCACGATAAAGCGAGCGCGTTTAAAGCTGCCGCCGAGAAATTATGTGCGAACGGTATTCACGTTGTGGAAGCGTGCTTATCTGGCGAAGTTCATAAGGCGATTCTTCAGTACCAACAACAAAACCAACTTGGCATGATCGTCATGGGCGCGTTTGGACACTCTAAACTTCGTCAGTTTTTTGTTGGCAGTAACACCACTCGGCTCTTAGCCGAATCAAGCGTACCGATGCTATTGATACGATAATAATTGATAAATTAACCATATAGATAAAGCCTTCTTCGGAAGGCTTTTATTATAAAACGCTGTTGTGGAGGGTAAGTGCAAGTAGTAAACTTGTTGCGGATATGCAACTGGTACTTAGGATGTTAGGTACAAATAAAATCGCGGTTACTGCTACTAACTGACGTGACGCCAAATACCCTCCTAAATCAAAGTCTCATTTACTGGAGCCTATCTAATAAAACTAATAAAAAATAATTAAATAAACCTAGGCTAGGTTAACTCTATGAAAATAATATCATCTTTAGGCTCACGGCTGACAAACAGTCTGCCTATTGAAAAAA
>NZ_CAWNIB010000137.1:0-4758 GCF_963874405.1 Vibrio sp. V08_P9A1T1 | reverse complement strand
GGTCTGACCAGTTGTTTAATTTCACTTTCGCACTTATTCTTGAGTGAATATGCGCCTAAACCAATAAGAAAAAAATATGAAACTAATAACATTATTGATGACTGCAATATTGCCACTCTCCATGGCGATTGCAGAAAATACGGATACCTCCTCAGAACCAGTTACCGCTTATGGCGTAATGAATACGCAAAATAAGCAAACCTACACTTATGTACGCTGTTGGTATCGGCCCGCTGGCAATCATGATGACCCAGCAACGGATTGGGAATGGGCATTGGATGAACAAGGAAATGACTACACCATTAGTGGTTACTGGTGGTCGTCTGTGCGCTTTAAAAATATGTTTTATACCGACACCTCACAATATGAAATAAAACAGCGTTGTGAAGAGACGCTCGGCGTCAGTCACGATTCTGCAGATATTACTTATTTCGCGGCAGACAATAGGTTCTCATACAATCATTCGATTTGGACTAACGATAAACAAAATGCCAAACCCGTCATTAATAAAATGGTGACCATAGGTGACAGCCTTTCGGATACAGGAAATATATTCAATGCGTCACAATGGAAATTTCCCAATCCTAACTCTTGGTTTTTAGGACACTTTTCCAATGGTTTGGTGTGGACAGAGTATTTAGCAAAAATGCACGATTTACCTGTATATAACTGGGCGATTGGCGGTGCCGCAGGGCGTAATCAATATATCGCGCTGACGGGTGTGAACGATCAAGTCCGCTCTTATCTAAATTACATGACAATGGCCAAAAACTACCAGCCAGAAAATACGCTCTTTACCCTTGAATTTGGCTTAAATGACTTTATGAATTACAACCGTGAAGTATATGAAGTCAAAGCAGATTTTAGCAGCGCGATGATTCGTCTTGTGGATTCAGGGGCCAAAAATATTATTCTACTCACCCTGCCCGATGCAACCAAAGCCCCGCAGTTCAAATATTCAACAGCAGAAGAGATAGCGAAAGTCAGCGCTAAGATCACCACCTTCAATGCGTTTATTCAGCAACAAGCGCTGTATTATCAGATGCAAGGGGTAAATATCATCCTGTTTGATGCTCATAGCTTGTTTGAAAACCTCACAGCCAATCCACAGCAATACGGCTTTGAAAATGCGACCGATGCATGCCTCAACATCAATCGCAATTCAGCTTTAGATTACTTATACCGTCATAGCTTAACCAATGATTGCGCTTACCATAGCTCTGACAAATACGTATTTTGGGGCGTCACGCACCCTACCACGGCCATCCATCAATTGATTGCCAACGAAATCAGTAAAAACTCTCTCGCGTCATTTCAATTTGAATAAGCACGCCTGACCTGAAGACAGCACGCAAGTGCTGTCTCTAAACCCAAATAGGCATCGCGGTAGCGGCTTTCACTTGACGCATGGCGAGGTGGGTATGCATATCTTTTACATTGTTGAGCCGCTGTAACTGACGCGTAAATGCTTCGTACCCTGATAAATTGGCACTAACGACTTCCAACAAGTAATCATACGCACCTGAAACCACATGGCAGCTGATCACCTCTTCCATCTCTTTGATTGCCTCTTCAAAACTATCAATGGAAGCGGCTTGATGGTTATTCAGGCTAACTTCAACAAAAACCGTCATCCCAACCCCGACAGCTTGCCGGCTTAAGCGAGCTTGATAGCCATCAATGATCCCGCTCTCCTCTAATCGTTTCAAGCGTCTTGCGCAGGGAGAAGGTGATAATCCAACCTTTTCCGCAAGCTCTGCGGTGCTTAAGCGTCCCTCTGTTTGTAATAAGGTCAACATGCGGCGGTCTATTCTATCCATTACTCGATCCTTGATTAAATCCACTAACATTTTGCTAATTTATAGCGGATAAGTGCTAAACCATCTAGCAATAAGGGGGAACTTGCCGGATAAAAGTAAGCCGAACCATAGATAATGGTGAGAAACCATCCATTGATGTGAATAAGATTATGATTTATGGCTACCTCGCGATAGGCACCACGCTGTTATTATGGTCCGGCTTTTTCCTCTCTTTAAAGGCAGGAGCCAGCGGCCTATTAACCCCTGCGGATATTGCATTAACGCGCTTTTTACTGCCCGCTTTGTTGCTCTCTCCATTGGTTTGGAGAACTCGACATCAATTGCAAAATATACCTATACGTTACTTAATTGGTCTATTTATTGGCTGTGGATTGCCCTATTTACTAGTGACAAGCCATGCGATGCAATACGTTCCGGTTTCTGATGGTAGCGCGCTTGTTCCGGGCGTGCTGCCGCTGTTTGTCTCGGGTATCGCGGTGTTGCTGTTTAAACAGCCGTTAAGTCGCCATCGAGTCGCTGGGCTGACTTTAGTGGTGGCAGGGGTTGGTATTTTCCTCTATTCAAGTGCCACTGATTTTGAGTCAAACCGTTTGACCGGACATTTGATGTTTTTAACCGGCAGCCTGATGTGGGCAATGTTTACGATTTGTGCGCGGGTAGCGAATTTGCATGCGCTCGTCAGCGCGGGATGGGTTGCTTTACTTTCTACTATTTTATTGGCCGTTCTAATCGCTTTAGGCATCGTCGATAGCTACTTAGCCACACACTCTTTTGCACTCTGGCCGTGGAAAGAACTGGCGGGACACACACTGCTACAAGGTGTCGGGGCGGGACTCATTGCAGCATTTACCTATTTATATGCAGTTTCAACACTCGGCGCAGAACGCTCCGCGGCCTTTGGCTCTGCAACACCAGTCGTGGCAACCTTGTTGGCGATTCCCGTTTTTGGTGAGATGCCAACGCCTTTGACTTGGATCGGATTAGGGTTGATAAGCTTAGGTAGCTTGGTTGCCAGTAATGTTTTAATGAAACACGATCATTCGCAATATTACCGGCCCCCAACGCATCAAAAACGAAGCGCTAAGCGCTCATATCAGCGATAGCAAATCTCGGCCCAACGAGCCAAACCAGCAGTCACTGAACCAAAGTAGTTACCGCTGACAACGGGTACGTGGGGAAGTTGCTGCTCTACCGCTTGGCGTAATATTGGAGAACGAGCAGATCCGCCCGTCATAAAGATAACATCCGGCTTTACGCCACCTTGTTCAACCGCTTCTTTGACCAATTCCACCATTTTCGCTTTAGGGGATTCAATGGCGTCGATCATTTGCTCACGCTCAATTTGCACTTCGATCTGCTCAGAAAGAAGATCGAGCACCACCTGACATTGCGTAAGATCAGATAGAGCAATTTTTGCCTCTTCTGCACGGCGTACAATTTGATAGCCGAGTGTTTCAAAATAGACTTTCAGCAAACGCGCCAACTTTTCTGGTTGCTGCGCCTCTTTGTGTAGCAATTTCAATGCTGCCAAGTTTTGCTGAGCATAGAAGTCACGTTGCGCTTCCACGTTGTTAATTGCAATCGGGTTCCAAAACTGCGTGATCGGCATATCAATGCCAGAAATGGCTTTACTTCCTAATCCAAAAGAAGACATCAACTGTTTGAAAGCAATATAGATATCAAGATCATTGCCTCCGACCCGTTGGCCACTATGCGCAAGCAAACTCGCGGTGCGGTCGTCACGACCTCGCCAACTCGGCCCCATTTTTAGCAATGAACAGTCGGTGGTTCCACCACCGATATCAACCACCAGTACGGTTTGATCTTGCACCAGAGTCGCTTCATATTCTAAACCCGCCGCAACGGGTTCAAACTGAAAACTGATGTGCTGAAAACCGGCGCGTTTCGCCGCACGTTGTAAAATAGATTCCGCTTGTCGATTGGCCTCTTTACCACCTCGTCCATGAAAGTTAATAGGACGACCAATCACAGTATCTTGGATGCTACGCTGAAGGTGCTGCTCTGCATTGTGCTTAATATTGACCATCATGGCGCACACCAAGTCTTCGAAAAAACTGACCTGCACATCACGTAAACCTGCCGCGCCTAGAAATGATTTAGGGGATTTAACGTAATAAATATCGCGCGGATCCTGCAGATAGAGATCGAGCGCCGCTTGGCCAAAGGCAATGTCTTGCGCGGCAAGTTCAATACTCTCTTCTCTATTCACATTGATCGCGCGGCGAAGTACTTGCTCACCAATTTTATCGCTTGGCGTAATATTATGATGACGGAACAGATGCTCAGAAATGGACTCTCGCGTCGGGGCGCATATTGTCGAAGGAATGTAGTGGCTTTTACCTTCTATGGGTAACAATGTTGGCTGCCCATCTTGCATCATCGCGACAGAACAGTTCGCCGTTCCATAGTCAAAACCAATAAACATCGCTACCTCCTAGCATCAGAAAAAGGCCGGCGATCCTACCTTATGATTTTCACAAATACTATCCCCAAACTACTTGGAATGTCTGGCGAGAAAAGACATGGATTGGTTTACACAAGCCAAGAGACGAAAAAAGACAGCAGCAGGCAGCCCACATAAGCCATTTTAATCACCTTGATATGTCGATAGTGGATAAGACAAGGTGACAAGATAAACAACGGGATCAGGACAAAAATGGGGTTCATACTGAATAGCCAGCTTAACAATACAACAGAAAGTGCATAGTAGAAGAGCCACGAATTTGGAACCGACAACTTTTTGCCAAGTCCCACTATAAATAATAATGCAGCAAGTAAAGGTAACATCATTAATTACACCTTTATGATATTAATTCTCATTTACATCAAATATTAGTCACTGTTCAGCACAAAAGCAATAGAAAAACTAGGTACATTATCAGACACCAAGAGCCATACTCAACACAGGCATTGGAAC
>NZ_CAWNIB010000136.1:0-4771 GCF_963874405.1 Vibrio sp. V08_P9A1T1 | reverse complement strand
GGCTTAACTAAAACAATATTCCTCGTTAATTCAATACACCTAATTGACTTTTAAAGGTAACTATATTTCTTCAGAGTATCTAGATACCCATTCATGAGGAATCAAAGCATTCTGCCCCCTCCATTTTGGTTTTACAGTACACTCTTGGAACCAATCCTCATCAATATCTGCATGATCCGTCACTATTATTTGCAAATGTGGTGCTAGTTCTCTTGATACTTCTGTAAGCCATTTAAACATTTTTACTACAGCTTCACGATCTTCGTCTTTTTCAATATCGGATATACTGCCAACACCTTTCATATCTGATGGGAAGAATACTTGGGTTGGTTGATCAAAAAAAACGAAGTTCGGGACAGGTCTTTCTTGTTCTATGAACCATTTAGCTAAAGCTATGTATGTTACTAAATGATAGCCAACCCAGTTGGCTCCACTTCCCATTCTATAAAGAGGAGTCCGCCCTTTAGCGGTTTCAGCAACTACCGTAAGGTCTTTAGGATCTAACCTTATTGGATGTTGGCTGTGTTCTAGGCCTAAAGCTCTTGCCCACTTGGTCATATCATCTGCGATACAACTGAGTTGGGACTCCAACTTTAGTTTAACTTCGTTTGGACTAACTTTCCGTTCCAAATGTTCGATTTGAGGTTCTAATCTTTCGATACTTTTCTTCAGGTATTCCGAATTTTCCTCTGAGCCGAGGCTTTCTAAATACAAAGAAATCCGTCCCATTACCCATGATTTTTTCTGTTCTAGCGAGCGTCTAGCTGATAATTTTCCTCGCTCTTTCAGAAGAGTGTCTATTGAATTTCTAACAAGTTTAAGCTTTTTAGCCAATGCGTCATCTTCATCACAAAGATCTTTAATGGCGTTGTTTAGCCTCGGTTCCGTTCGTTTTAACCCTTCAAGATCTTTATCTAGCCTAGTCGCATTGTCAGCAATCGCATTCTTAACTTCACTTAGCCAATTTTCTACATCAGGTTGTTCAGGCTTGAGTTTTTTGAACAGATTAATCGACTGTAGCCTTAGTGACTGTTCCCGGTATTCATCTCCAATTGACCCAAGATTTGCTTTATAAGATTCAATCGAATCCATCTTTGCTCTTACAACCTTCTTAAGCTCAAGTAGATCGTCTCGCTCTTTTTCCAATTTTCTTAATGGGTTTTCGTTAAACGGCTTAGGATCAGAGGAATTTATATCTAAGTTTGTCACCTTAGTAAGAGCTGAAACTAAATTGACGTCAGAGACTTGAATATCGGCTTCGGCAAGTCCATGAGCTATAGCTTCTGATAGCAAAACTCTTCCTTTTTGAAGACCTTCACCTTTAAGTTGATCTATCTCTCGAATTTTTTTTCTTAGCTGGCTACGTTCTTGTCTCAATTTCCTCAGTTTATCAAGATCTTTAAGATGGTCTTCATTCGTTGCACCTATAAAATACGGTAAAGTATCTTTAATTACTTGCGGAATAAATGGTTCGGATTGTCGATGAAATAATATTCGTTTAGACGCTAACTCTTCTTGAGCTTGAAATAAAAATGACTTCGTATGCTTAAACGATATTGATATACTTGAACGTGTATTTCCTTCAGGAATTTGAGTTAGGTACTCTGAAATACCTAGTTTTCTCGATAAAAAGTCTTCTATTCCTGAAGTATTTGTTGAATGTTTCAAATCATCGAAAGAAGGTAACTCAATTATTTGAGATACTCTCAAATCACAAGTTGAGCTGGATTTCATACCTTCTTCTGGTGCCTTTCTAGCAATAAATACTTGGCTGTCCTTTAACTGAAGTAAAACCGAATACCAAGAAACTACTTCGGTAATCAATCCATCTGCCACATTACATTCACTTCGGCCTAAGCAGTAGTCTATAATTTCAATGAGTTGAGACTTACCCCTTTTCGATGCTCCCGTAAGTATATTTAGTGAGCCAGTACTGAAGTTAACATCATTTCTTTCGCCATATTTACTATATACACTGATACTTTTTATTTGCATCTATGGTCTTACTCCTAATTTGGCATAAATAGTAGCATCTGAGTCTATCTGGCTTAGCCATCTTCCAAGAAGACGTGCAGCTCTCAAGCTTTCTTTCATATCTTTACTTTTTTCAAATAGTGCAGGAGAGCTAGGAAGAGTAACTCCAATAGTCGACAGCCTACATTCACTATCAATCTCAATAGCCCCTGCCATGATGAGAAAATCAATAGCGTCTATAACGGTTGGTACAAATCCTTTTACCAGCCCTGGAAATATAGATATGTAGCCATCATTTTGTCCTACCCATTTGTCTAAAGATGTAGTGACAGAACTTGGCAATTTTGATGAAAAAATACTATTTGCAGACAATGGAATTACTAAGAATGCCAAGTTAGAACTAAGCCCTTTTCCTGAACACTTTTCATACTCTCTAATCGTCGAGTATAAAAGAAATCCAATATAAGCAGGGTTATACAGGGCACTTTCGTCTTGAGATAAGGTTTTATGATAGCTCATTTATGCCTCTTATCTGCACCGTTAGGGAGGATGAAGATTTGTTCAAATTGAGGATGCCAACCGATGCGAACTTCATCAGCTAATATATGGTACGTCCCTCTTGCTACATAATCACTGTCAAAATTTGGCCTTATTTTCTTTAGGCCTGATGTTTGGCATTCGGTATATATTGCAAGCCCTTGTTTATCCATAGGCAAACTACTTTGAACAATTTGAATATGGTCAAAATGCATCTCCCACTCTTCAATTATCCTGTTTTCATACTTTAATAATTCCCCTGGGAATAGAAGCCCTTGCCTGTGCCAACTTGATCGTTGACGCTTTGCTTTAACACAGTTTTTAATAGCTGTTTTAAGCGTACGCTCCGTTGCATTTAGCTTCTCCAACTGCTGAATGTACAGCTTCCCTTTTTCTGTATTAATGAACTCATCAGTACTTATATCTTCATATTCCGCAGGTAAGTTATCTGCTGAGTATTCTTTGCTCATAGACTCAAGTGTGATTATTAATTCTGAGAGATTTATTGAATTCGGGCCTTTCTTAATCATGGCTTCAATAGCCCATTTAAACCAAATACCCTCAACTCTAGAGGTAAATGCTTGTAAACTGGTTAATGGTACAGCTAAACGCAAATGGTTTGATATACGATTTTCAACATCAGCGATATTTGGAGCATCTGAAGATACATATATACAAGAGACTAGGCGGTGTTGTTGCTCAGTATCTAAATTTAAAAATGCCGAATACGCATCTGCATTTGATTTATTGCCTCCACACTCAGCAATTTCTCGCATTAGCTTTAGTGCTGCCATTTCATCTCTCATCGACTGAATTGGAGATAATAGGGCAGCAAGTGACCCGTCAACGGCTGTTTCAGTTGTAAGAAGAGTTAAGACTGGAAAACGTTCAAGAAAAGTTATCTGATTAGATACTTTTTCACACCATACTCTCAATGTCCGCCAAATATCAGTACTCTTATCAGTCAGATTACCTTTGGATATATGATGCTTTGTTTGGATAAGCTCGGAAGATATAGCATTTTCTTCCACTGATAAATCATCTATGGTTTCTATTGTGATCGTACAATCATCTATATCGTTGAGTTCTATTGACTTTTCTAGTGCTACAAGTAAGCCATACCTTAATTGATAGAGGTATCCAAGTAATGACGGAGTTGCATCGAAAGAAGGGGGCAACATCGAATCTCCTGTATCAGATATAGCAGAACCATTTTAAGCAAAGTTTAGTTAAGTACATGTAACTAAAGTGCTAGTGTGTAAAATCTCAATATATCTACATGGTTCAAACATGCAAAATGTTTTATATGTTTCGTGATCCAACATGGACCATTCGTGACATTTTTCTGCTTACAATAAAAAATGCCCAACAAATGGGCATCTAGATGTTACAACCAACTTGTCATTGGATAGCTTTAAGAACTGCGACTAGTTCAGGTTTTGCATATAACTTCTGAACTAAATGAACTAACTCCTGTGGCATTTCACTACTTGAGTGTTCAGACTTAACATACACGTCAGGAAATAAATCTGACATGTGTGCATCACTACGACGAGCAAAATCGGGAGTATCTTCTTTGATCCAGCGGGCGTAATGTTTGGTTACCATCTGGGTACTTGTATGCCCCATCTGCTTAGCTATCCATTCTTTGCTGATGCCCGCGCTTAATGCTTGGCTCGCGTATGTATGACGCAGTTGACTTGGTCCGCGATGCCTAATACCTAATGTCTTTAATAGATCTGTAAAGAACGATTTTTGGAACTGTTTAATGTCGATAAAGCGTTCATTTGTTAATGTATTTATGAATACAAATTGTACTGACATTCTCTTAAATGTTTTCGTGTCATCTTGCAGGACGTCAATGTTCTCTCTATGACGTTGACCCGTTATTTCATATTGCTTCCGTAGTAATGCCACGGTGATGTCACTGATTTCAATATCTCTTATTGAGCCTTTTGTTTTAGGGACTTTAAAAACTTTATCAACATTAGCGATTCTTACGCGAATAATCTTCCTATCAAAATCAACATTATCCCAAGTTAGAGCTACCAATTCACTGCACCTTAAGCCCGTAGTGGCATCTATAAGAGTCATGTTTTTTTCACTATCGCGCTCTGTCTTATGATTGATGATTTTAGCAAGTTCTGATCTGGTAAATGGATCAACTTCTGAGTCAGAAACGGTTAATGTACCAAAGCTTTCAAAGATATTACTTTCAATGATTTTATTTTTGAGGGCGATATCAAATACTGATTTAATT
>NZ_CAWNIB010000135.1:0-4841 GCF_963874405.1 Vibrio sp. V08_P9A1T1 | reverse complement strand
GAATAATAGAGTAGAAATGACAAACAGGTTGGCTATTGCTCAAACGCATAGCGGTATGGACGATTTTGATACTGTTGCTCAGGAAGTTTCGCGAACCACGAAAGTACAAAATGAAGTAACAACTAATATCAAGGAAGAGGGAATTACTGAAGAAGACATGCTGAGTCAAGATGAGATTGTGGAGATGATACTGAAACAATCGGTTATGAATGAAACAGTGCGTCAAATGAAGCAAAACCAAGAACGTTTAAAAGAGATACTTAATGAAGATTAAACTGCTGTCATTGGCTTTTTTCTTGTGTGCAACGATGGCACAAGCCAGTGTACTAATTAAACAGCAAGATATTGATTTAAAAGGAGCCTTATCTGCAATTGCCAAGGATATGCAAGTCAAACTGGTCAATGATCTTGATGATAAAACCCAACGTCAGATTCTGACTCAAACGTTATCAGGGGAAGGGCCTGAGCTATTGAGACGACTTTCTGATGTGTATGATTTTGACTGGTATGTTTATGGTGGAATGCTAACGGTTGAAGCCGGAAAAACGTATATTAATTACGCTTATAAGCCACGTAATATTTCATCTCAAGCGTTACTGAAAGAATTGAAACAAACCTTTGATACCAACTTAACAACTAAGCTCAAATTAACCGAGCGAAGAAATTCAATTTTATTCTCTGGCACACGTAAATTTGTCAATGATGCCGTCAGTTATGCCAATATGGTGGATAAAAACCAATTTCTTGAAAACGGTAATAATTTAGAATTAGCGCGAATTGAATTTCATTTTATCTCAGTCATTGATCGCAGTGTCAGCACTTTCGATAGTACGGTCACCTTTCCAGGTGCTCAAGCATTGATTGCAGCGGCCATAACCAACATTGGACAATTTCAGAATGTCAGTGATGGGGAAATGGTACAGCGCACTTATAAAGTTAAGTTGAGTGAAGGTGAAAAACAGCAATTAGACGAGGAAGAAAAAACGTCTAATGTGCAGGCTTTACCTGCGGCCAATGCCCTTTTAGTCCGAGGTACTCCGGAAGAAATTAAACTGGCGAAACGCATCGCAGCTTTGATTGATGTTAAACGACAACAACTGCTTTTTTCGCTAAAAGTGTATGACGTTGCCGCTGATCGTAATGAGAATTTTGGTATTGATAGCGCTTGGTTGAGCGGTATCAAAGGGATTTACGATATTGTGATCCCACCTTTTACCCAGACAACTGAGTTTTTAAAAAATTTCCAAGCGCTGTCTTCCAACGGTATTGCTCGTGGTGTCTATCAGACCAATCTTTTAGTGCTTGAAAATCAAAAAGGTCACTTTGGTAAAAAAGAGACAGCGACTATCACCTTGATCTCTGAACGCCAGGTTGAAACCCAAAAAATAGAAGCCGATAACAGTTTGTACGTGACTGGCCGACTATTACCATCTGGCAATGTGCAGGCCAAAGTTGAATATATAGAAGAATCTTTAGGTGATACGGCAGATTCTGAAAGTACCAAAAGTGAGCCACCAAGAGTGAGCTCACAATCGTTGGAAACAGAAGTTTATATTAAGCCGAATCAAACGGTGATTCTCGGTGGTTTTGATAACACTGTTACTCAATCGACAACCAACGCCGTGCCAGTGCTTTCAAGTATTCCTTTCTTAGGAGAGCTGTTCAAAAACACATCGCAGACAAAACGTAAATTCAAACGCTATGTGTCTATTTCATTTGAGGTGATTGAGTAATGTTAAATCACTTCTTTAAGGTGAAAGAATTGTATCAAGATACAGTGGTTTGTCATGTTTCTATCGATACCTTTGTTGGCCAAGAATGTTTCATTCACACAGTGAGTGGGGACAAAATTCGTGGCGAAGTGATGAAAGTTGCGCAACCGAGAGTGGAGATCAAACTACTTCAACCCGGTGCGGTACAGCGTGGTGGACGAGTAGAAATCACCCCTCGTCGATTCTGTTTTCCTTTGAATGAAAAAGCATTAGTAGGGAAAGTGATCAACTGTTACGGCGAGTCACTCTATGGTGATGATTACCTAACGCAGCCTGGTGAATTTGTTGATTTACCGATCATTATTGAGCCGATCCCGTTACAGATGCGGGCGCCTATTGAAACGGTTTTTCCAACTAAACTTAAGATTATCGATGGGTTATTTACGATTGGTGAAGGGCAACGTGTTGGTTTATTTGCCCCAGCCGGTGCTGGCAAAACGACAACCGTATCTATTATGGCGAATAACATGGAAGCTGATGTTGTTATTTTTGCCATGATTGGAGAGCGAGCCCGCGAAGTCATCGAATTCTTAGAGGGAGAGATTGGCCCAGAAGTCATTCGTAAATCCATCACTGTGGTTTCGACATCGGAAGCGAATCCTTTGGAAAAGGTGCGTTCTGGTTTAGTTGCCGTATCTATTGCTCGCCATTTTATGGAACAGGGTAAAAAAGTGGTGATCTATTTCGACTCGTTGACTCGTTTTGCTCGTGCGCAAGCCATGCTGGATGGTACGCCGATTAAAGGTGGTATTCCGATCGGTGTGTCGCTCGCATTGTCGCGCTTGGTTGAAAGTTGTGGCAACTCAGTGTGCGGTTCAGTAACGGGTATTTTCACCGTCTTGATTGAAAAAGAGATAGATGATGACCCGATTGCTCATGAGGTGAAATCTCTGATTGATGGCCATCTTGTGTATTCAACAACCATTGCTTCGACTGGCCGTTATCCCGCTATTGATGTATTGAAAAGCAAAAGCCGTCTACAAAATAAGGTTCAGGATAAGAAATACGTCCGTTTGTCAGAGCAAATCAAAGATATGGTGTATCGCTATTTCAATGTTGAATTGTTGATTCGGGTTGGAGAGTACGAAAAAGGTAACGATTTAGAAACAGACAAAGCGATTGATCTTTTCCCGATCGTGATGGAGTTTTTAAAACAAGGTTTTGAAGGTGTCGAGTATGAAGAAACACTCGAAGCGATGGAAAGAATTTGGTCAGATTATTGAGATCGTTGATATTCGAATCGATAAACAGCAAAGAATGTTAGTTAAGCTGAGAAAACGCAATCAGGAACTGCAAGATCAGATCGAGGAATTTTGGCGGCGTATTGAAGTGTTACAGCAAGAGCTTAAAAGTTTGGTCGTGGTAAAAGAGAACAACGCACTGAGCCGTCTCTTTATGCGTCGCGAGAGTGTCAAAACGAACATTGAATCGGTTTTTTTCGACGCCTCGATTACTCGACAAAAAGCGGAGGATTTAGCTTCTGAAATAGAGCTGGTTGAAGCGGAAAAACGACGCCTTGAAAAGCGCAAAGATGCGCTTCATGAAATCCGAGAAGAATTGAGGTATGAGAAAGCATGTTAAGTAAACTCAATCAAATCACGTCAACCCCCTTGGCGTCGAAGGATAACAATTTTGAAGGTATGTTGGGTGATTTATCCGATGAACTCAATACCGTTGATGCCAGCTCTGCCACTGATACGAGCCTATCTAAGAGTAAAGATAAGTATAAGAGCGTTCTTAAAAAACGTCGTGATGCAATAGAGAACAACGCTAGCTTCGAAGGCTTGATAGCGAATACAACCGTAATGCAGAAAAACGAGCTCTCTTTTAAGCCTCAAATAAAAACAGCGGCTGATCAGAAAGTACGAATGACGGGAGTAAACGAAAATCGACGGATCACACCTTCTCTTATAACAAAAGAGACGCAGTTATCGTCACTAAGTGAAACAAAGCACCCTGTATGTGGTGTAGAGAAGATGGCTCTTAAAGAACAACCGTTGATGGTGTTGAATCGTGTAAAAATACAAGGTGATGGAATCAAGCTAACGACTGCCCATTCGGCCCTTACGTTACCGTTACCTCACGTTAAGTCGAATTTTGGCGGTTATATGTGGTCGCATTCTGAAGCATTAAGTCAGATGCAATCCAAGCAAGGAGACGGAGCCAAGCTTGCCTCTCCTCACCTTACGATGGCGCGACCCATGCAGGGTAAGTTGATTTCTGAACAGGGTGTAAAGAACCCTTCACCAGCATTAGCTCAGGCGCAATCAAAGCAAGGAGACGGAATCAAGTCTGCCTCTCCTCACCTTACGATGACGCGACCCATGCAGGGTAAGTTAAATTTGGAGCCGAATGTCGGTTTACGTTCTGGAGCACAGAATCGAGAGTGGGCGATAGCACCTAGTGCGTTGAAAGAGATCCAATCTCAAATATTTATGGGTAGATTTTCTGGCGGGGATTCAAATAATTTGAAAGGTTCACCTCTTACTCTATTTGAGGCTGAGCCAAAGAATGTGCATACAGGCAGTGTTAATTTGAATCCTAGATATTCGGTCTTACAAAACTTTCCAGTAGTGAGTTCGAATTATCTAAATTATTCATTATCACCTGACCTATTTTGGCAATATCCGAAGGTAAATAGTTACCGAGTTTTTTTCGCAAAAAAATACTACTTATTTAAATTTGAAAATAATAAAGTAACCAGTTTGTTAGAGGAATATTATGACCGTACTTGATGTTACTGCTGCATGCCTAGATATTGTGAAAAATGCGATTATTATTTTTTCCTTAGGTTTTGTCATTACAGGTGTGGTTGTTGGATTATTGCAAACCGTATTTAGCGTCCAAGATCCTGGTCTTCCAATGTCAGCTAAATTAGTTGTATTTATCATTTTGCTTACACAGGTCGGTGGGAACATTTATGAACAGTTCCACCTGCTTTTTCATCAGTTATAGGATAAAAAATGAATAGATTAAGAGAGCTCGTTTATAAAACTGTAGTAGATAATTTGGGCGTGCAACCGAATTTGCTTTCAAGGATTGAGGGGAATGAACCGATCGGTTTTGTAT
>NZ_CAWNIB010000134.1:0-4850 GCF_963874405.1 Vibrio sp. V08_P9A1T1 | reverse complement strand
ATACTATATGGTGTGAGATATTACCTGTTCTTGTTGTTTAAATGATTTTTTTTATTTCGTTTGATGTTTTTTTATTTATCTAATTATATGTATCCTATTGTTTTTAAGGTGTTTATTCTTGAATTTTAAGTATTTTGAGAGTTTGTTTTTTTAGCTTAAAATAAATCCACTTATTTGAAATGGCTTGTGCTTAATGGCTTGTAATCAGTATGGGGTAATTTCAATTTAAGTGGTTAAGTTTTTATTAATAAATAAAGTCAGGCTTACTTATCTTAAGCTTATATAGTTTAAATTATTAGGATTAAAAAAATGAAAAAAACAATTATTGCCTCTGCATTGATGATGTTATCTGCTTCTACACTTGCAGCCGGTGCGAACAATATTGGTCAAGGCGAAATAAAATTTGTAGGATCAATTCTTAGTGCGCCGTGTTCAATTGTCCCTGGAGATAGTGAGCAGACAGTTGATATGGGGCAGATTTCTAATGATGTATTGGAAGGTATTGGAGAGACTCCAGTTCGTCCATTCGCAATCCACCTCGAATCTTGTTCTGTAGACACAGCTAAGACAGCGTCTGTGATCTTTACTGGTGATGCAGATACAGTGAACACAAAAGATTTAGCAATGCATGGTACTGCAAAAGGTGCATCTATCGCGTTAGTTAGTCAACGAGATGGTTCACATGTTGATTTAGGAACTGCATCCAAGGCTATTAATCTGGTAGCTGGAGATAATACTCTAGAATTCGGTGCTAAATTAGTCAGTAATCTAGAGGAAGGTAAAACTGCCACTCCAGGTGATTTCTCAGCTACAGCAAACTTCGTCATGAGCTACCAGTAATTCTATAAGTTAGATTATATCTATGAGTATTGACGGGCACGGATGCCTGTCATTTTAAGATGGGTTTTATTAAGAATATCTGATGAAAAAAAATCTATTATCTGTGATATTTTATTTGTTTTTTATTATTTGGATAAATATTACTTATGCCAGCGAAATAGAATTTAACACAGATCTTCTTGATATCGAGGATAAAGAAACTATTGAATCAGGAGTGTTTGGCAAACCTGGTTACATCATTCCTGGTGACTACACTATGCAAGTTGTGGTCAATAATACGCTAATTGGTGAGCGTAATGTCCATTTCTATGATCAGAAAGATAAAGATTCACAGCTTTGCTTAACGGCTAGTTTAGCTAATGATTTAGGTTTAAAGACTTCTGAACTCAAACATTTATTATCAAGCCCTACAATAGCTACTCAAAAGGATTCAGTCTGTTACAACCCGAAAGTTCTTAAAGGTATCGTGATTAAGGGTGAAGTTAACAAAGATACTCTCACCATATCTATTCCTCAAGTCTATCGAGATTATGTCAATCAGTATTGGGAGCCAGCCTCTTACTGGGATAATGGTGTTAATGGGGCATTGCTCGACTATGGTATTAACGTGCAGGATGTTAACTCGACCAGTATTAAGAGAACTAATCTTAGTAGCTACGGCGTAGCAGGTATTAATATAGATGCTTGGCGGTTAAGAGCTGATTGGCAAGGTCATTATCAGCATGAAGATAAACAAGGCATAGAAAATGTTGAAAGTGACTTCAATATAAACCATGTTTACACTTATCGATCATTACCTGATATTAATACGAAACTAATGTTAGGGGAGCTAGACCTTAATGACTCTTTGTTCGATAGCTTTAAATTTACTGGCGTATCTTTAAACACAGATGACAACCTATTACCACCAAATTTGCGTGGTTATGCACCTGAAATAGTAGGGATTGCTAAAACCGATGCTAAGGTGGTGATTACTAGTAGCGGACGGGTTATTTATGAGACTCAAGTTGCTGCTGGACCTTTTAGAATTCAAGATCTTAGTAGTTCAATTAGTGGGACACTTGACGTTAGGGTGGAAGAGCAAGACGGTTCAGTACAGAGCTTTCAAGTTAATACGGCCACCATTCCATATTTATCTCGCCCTGGCTCTTTGCGTTACAAATTTAACAGCGGTAAGGCCAGCAGCCAAGTACATGAACTAGACGGTCCTGCTTTTGCTAGTGCTGAGTTTTCTTGGGGAGTCAATAATGGTTGGTCACTGCTTGGTGGGGGCTTGTTTGCTGATGGTTATTCAGCCCTATCCGTAGGTGTGGGGCGAGATCTACTTCAGTTTGGTGCTATTTCGTTTGATATTACAGAATCTCGCGCTCAACTTTCAGAAGAAACGAAAAGTGGTGGCTCTTATCGAATCAACTACTCTAAGATATTCGAGAGTTATGATAGCCAAGTCGCGTTCGCTGGCTATCGATTCTCTGATAGAGATTTTATGAATATGAACAAGTTCATGGAGAGTAAACAGATAGACCGACCGTATTTCGGTGAGTCAAAAGAGATATACAGTATATTACTGAGCAAGCAATTCAAGGGAGAGCATTTAGCTGCTTACATGGACTATAGCCATCAATCCTATTGGCATGATGTTGATAGTGATCGTCTGAGCCTCTCACTATCTAAAGAGTTTAGTCTCATGGATTGGAGCGAACTTAATGCATCATTGAGTGCTTATCACAATAAACAGAACAGTCGTGCTGACAATGGTGTGTATTTAAATATTTCAATACCTTTGGGTGGTAATAAATCTATTAGTTATAGAAGCTCTTCTAGTGGTGGGGAAATGGGCCATAGCATTAGTCTGCACAGTCAGCTTGATGAACGCAGCAGTTATTCATTAACAGCTTCCACTTCATCCAACGGTGAAAATGTCAGTGGGTTCTATACTTACAATGGTGACAAAACAACAGCCACAGCCAACGTTAGCCACACAACGGAAGGATCCACAGCAATTGGTCTCTCACTTCGAGGTGGAATTACCGCTACCAGTAAAGGCGCTGCAATACACCGGACTACCACAATAGGAGGAAGTCGGATCATGGTCGATACTGATGGTGAAAGCGGTGTTCCGATACATGCTGGGGGATTAGATACTTTTACAGATAAAAATGGTAAGGCTGTATTAACCGATGTAGCAAGTAGCTATCGGCAGCGCGTTAGTATCGATGTCGATAGGCTGGGCGAGGATGTTGATCCTATTGGAACTCCGGTGTCAATAGGAACTTTGAGCGAAGGAGCTATTGGCTATCGACACTTTGACATGTTGTCGGGTAGTCGTCGTATGTTCGAGTTATTCCGATCCGATGGTAAACACGTACTCTTTGCATCAGAGGTATTTAATGACAAAGGCCAACTGTTAGGAATGGTAGGTGAAGGTGGTATGACATATTTAGTGGGGCTTCATGAGGATGAAATGGTAAATGTAGTTAGGGATAATGCGCAGTATTGTCGATTGCAGTTGCCTTCTCCGTTACCCGACTCGGATACGATTGGAAAGCTATCTTGCCAATAATTACTTACTTTTGAATTGGTTATTAGCCTTTAAATATATTGAGATAAAATGATATGAATAAAAAACGGTACTACACGCTTACTTTATTACTTCTCCTACTTGTCAATCAGGCATATGCGAGTATTTCTTTAGATCGCACTCGGGTTATATACCCGGGTGAAGTAAAATCGATGAGTCTAAACATTCGCAACAACAGTACCACATTGCCATATTTAGCGCAGGCTTGGTTAGAAGATGCGGATGGTAAAAAGATAAATAGCCCCTTTACAATTCTACCTCCAATACAACGTTTAGAGCCCGGAATGGAGAGTTTAGTTAAGATTCAGTCTCTATCAGGTTTTTCTCTATTGCCTCAAGATAAAGAGACTTTGTTTTATTTTAATTTGAGAGAGATTCCTCCCCGCAGTGACAAACCTAATAGTTTGCAACTAGCGTTGCAAACTCGTATTAAATTTTTCTACCGTCCGGCGAGTTTATTGACTGAAGCTAGCCATAACCAATCGCCTTGGCAAAATAAAGTCACATTGCAAAAAATCGGTGATAAATACCAACTGACTAACCCAACCCCCTATTATGTAACCATTGTTGCTGGCTCAAATGGAAGCAAGGCAAACCAAGTTGACGATTTCCAACCAGTGATGATTTCCCCTCACAGTCGCGCTACTGTAAATGTCGATGCGGCTAGGCTGGGTAAGACGCCTAGTTTTACTTATGTGGATGATTTTGGTGGTCACCGAACGTTAAACTACCAATGTAATAATAATGGTTGTAGTTTAATTATTGGAAAGAACTCCAACTAAGGAGGTAATGGTGAGGCGCCGTTTACATCACATCATTAATTTAGCTAACCACAATAGACTTTTATCTAGATTAATACTCTTATTAGCCATTTTCATTCAGCCATTTGCAGAGGCTGGTAGCCAAAACCTCACGATGACAATGACAGCAGAAGTTATGGGGCCAGCTTGCTCTCTGCGCTCTGGTGAAGAAAATCTATATGTTAATTTTGGCGATATTATTAATAACGATCTATTGCGAGATGGACGCACGCAAGGAACAAGCTTGCAGATACATCTGGATGAGTGTGATCCAACCATTGCTGATAGCATAAAAGTCACTTTTTTGGGTGCTGGTGATCAGAATGGCTTGCTTGCTCTGGCCAGCAGTAGTCAGGCTAAAGGTATTGCCATCGGGTTTGAGCAAAGAGGGCAATTTTTACCCATTAATCAAGCAAGTAGCTTGATTCGTTTAGTCTCGGGTACAAATGTACTCGATTTTACTGTTTATGTGCAGTTGCTTTCTTGGGGAAATAAAGATGTTGATTTAAAACCTGGGACGTTTAATGCAACGGCTAATTTTATGATTGAATATGAATAATTGAATTCCATTTATGAATTTTTATTTAATGTTTAGATGATAAATAAGCACTGTAAATAAAATACTGGGG
>NZ_CAWNIB010000133.1:0-28926 GCF_963874405.1 Vibrio sp. V08_P9A1T1 | reverse complement strand
CGCTTCCTCATAACGCTACATTGCTGCATGGTAATATTTTTTGCTTTATTTTTGCTAATTACTCATGGATTGAGCTGTTTTTAATACCAGTTTTACGATAGTTACCTAATAAAATTCCATTTAACCAAATATTTGCCAAAGTGTGCGCTATTTGGCGTTCGACCCGATGATAAGAAAGAGTTACAGTTGTTGCGTTACCTTGTTTTTTGTTATGACAAAAGCAAGACATAGCCGAAAGTGGAAAGTTTTCGAATTAGGCTACAAATAAGCCCTAAACTATGTAAAACCAGGCCCATTGACTGACCATGTGTTGGGTACTGGTAAGGAGAAAAAATGGCAACGCAATCCAATCAACAGATGTTATCTGGCGCAGAGATGGTGGTTCAATCTCTGATCGAAGAAGGTGTAGAGCAAATATTTGGATACCCAGGTGGTTCCGTTCTTGATATTTACGATGCGCTGCACGCAAAAACCGACCAAATTAAACATGTCCTTGTTCGCCACGAGCAAGCGGCCACGCACATGGCAGATGGCTATGCTCGAGCAACCGGAAAAACGGGTGTGGTACTTGTTTGTTCTGGCCCAGGGGCGACGAATACCGTCACAGGGATTGCTACCGCTTACATGGACTCAATTCCAATGATTGTTATTTCAGGCAACGTGCCAAATAACCTCATTGGTAACGATGCGTTTCAAGAATGTGACATCGTTGGGGTTTCTCGTCCGATCGTCAAACACAGTTTTCTTGTAAAAAAAGCTGAAGACATTCCTGAAACCATTAAGAAAGCCTTTTATATTGCCTCAACAGGGCGCCCGGGGCCGGTCGTGATCGATCTGCCTAAAGATGTGATGAATCCTCAGATCAAACTCCCTTACACGTATCCTGAGTCGATCAAACTGCGCTCATACAACCCAACTACTTCTGGTCATAAAGGGCAAATTAAAAAGGCGCTAAAAGCGTTGTTAGAAGCCAAAAAACCCGTATTGTACATTGGTGGTGGCGCTATTATTTCAGGCGCAGATCAGCACATTTTACAACTGGCTGAAACGCTCAATTTACCCGTAGTCAGCACGTTAATGGGGCTTGGTGCTTTCCCTGGGACACATAAAAATGCGTTAGGTATGCTTGGAATGCATGGCATGTATGAAGCCAATATGGCGATGCACAATGCGGATTTGATTTTCGGTATTGGCGTGCGTTTTGATGACCGTACAACCAATAATCTAGAAAAGTATTGCCCGAACGCTAAGATCATGCACATTGACATTGATCCTTCGTCGATCTCTAAAAATGTGCCAGTCGATCTGCCGATAGTGGGATCAGCTGAACAAGTACTGGAAACTATGCTGCAATTGCTCTCTGAGCAAGGTGGCTGTAATGATTCGCAGGCGCTTGAACTATGGTGGCAAGATATCCAAAGCTGGCGCGACCGCCAATGCCTAGCTTATGAGAAATCCAGCGAACGCATTAAGCCGCAGCAAGTGATTGAAACTTTACATAAACTGACTAATGGAGACGCATATGTGGCCTCCGATGTTGGTCAGCACCAAATGTTCGCCGCACTTTATTATCCATTCAATAAGCCTCGTCGTTGGATCAACTCTGGCGGTTTGGGCACCATGGGGTTTGGTTTACCCGCTGGAATGGGGGTTAAATTTGCCATGCCAGAAGAAGAGGTAGTGATTGTCACTGGGGATGGCAGTATTCAAATGAATATCCAAGAGCTTTCCACCGCGTTGCAATATGATATTCCAGTGAAAATTATTAATTTAAACAACCGTTTTCTTGGCATGGTAAAACAGTGGCAAGATATTATTTACCAAGGACGTCACTCTAATTCTTATATGAGTTCTGTTCCCGATTTTGCAGCAATTGCAGAAGCTTATGGCCACGTTGGCATCCGTATCTCACAGCCTGATGAACTTGAAGCCGGGCTTAAAAAAGCACTCGATATGAAAGATCGATTGGTTTTTGTTGATATTAATGTGGATGAAACGGAGCACGTCTACCCAATGCAAATTAAAGGCGAAGGGATGGACAAAATGTGGTTAAGCAAAACGGAGAGAACATAATATGAGACACATTATTTCAATATTAATGGAAAACCAATCGGGTGCTTTGTCTCGCGTTGTTGGTCTATTTTCTCAACGTGGTTATAACATTGAATCACTAACGGTTTCGCCAACCGATGATGCAACATTGTCACGCTTAAACATCACCACTAAGACCGATGAAATGCAACTTGAACAAATTCAAAAGCAACTGCATAAGTTGATTGATGTGCTTAAAGTGCAAGAAGTGTCGGAGTGCGAACACATTGAACGTGAGCTGATGATGGTGAAAGTCAAAGCCAGCGGTTTTGCGCGTGCCGAAGTGAAACGTACGGCTGATATTTTCCGTGGGCAGATCGTAGATGTCACTGCGGCGCAATATACTGTGCAGCTTGCTGGAACCAGCGAAAAACTCGATGCCTTTATTCAAGCGTTGTCGGAAGTCACGGAAGTAATCGAAGTCGCGCGAAGTGGCGTGGTAGGTATTGCTCGCGGGGAGCGAGCGCTTAAAGCTTAATTTACTGAGCTCCCTATCGAAATAAGGAAGGCCACATTTTATGTGGCCTTTTTGTCGTTTGGTGCTTTTACTAGAGAAGTGCTTAGTGAAGAATACGCGCACGAATGGTGCCGCTGATGCTTTTCAGCTTAGTAAGAGCTTCCGCAGAGCGAGCGGTTTCTACGTCAATCACTACATAACCGATATCCGCTGACGTTTGTAAATATTGAGCGGCGATATTGATCCCTTCTTCGGCGAAGATGGTGTTGATTTGTGTCAGAATACCCGGACGGTTTTCGTGAATATGCAGTAAACGCGAACTATCACGGTGAATTGGCAGTGATACTTCAGGGAAGTTCACGCTTGATAAGGTTGAGCCGTTATCTGAATATTTTGCCAACTTACCGGCTACTTCAATACCGATATTTTCTTGTGCTTCTTGCGTTGAGCCACCAATGTGCGGTGTCAGAATGACATTATCAAAATGCATCAGTGGGGATTCAAAAGGTTCAGAGTTTGTGGCGGGTTCTTCTGGAAATACATCTATTGCCGCGCCAGCTAGATGGTTTGATGCCAATGCATCGCAGAGTGCGGGAATGTCGACTACCGTTCCGCGTGCTGCGTTGATAAAGATAGAGCCAGGCTTCATGCGTGCAAACTCTTCTTTACCCATCATATTTTTAGTATCTGGAGTTTCAGGCACATGCAGAGAAATGACATCACATTTATTCAGTAGCTCACTCATGGTATGTATTTGCGTTGCATTACCGAGTGAGAGTTTGTTTTCTATGTCATAGAAATAGACTTGCATACCGAGGTTTTCGGCAATGATACCGAGCTGGGTGCCAATGTGGCCATAGCCAATAATACCTAAGCGTTTACCGCGTGCCTCATAAGAGTTATCAGCACTTTTTTTCCAAATACCACGATGCGCCAATGCATTTTTTTCAGGAATCCCACGCAGTAGTAGCAGTGTTTGGCCTAAAACGAGTTCAGCAACACTGCGAGTATTCGAAAATGGTGCATTAAAGACAGGAATACCGCGTTTTGCGGCTGCATTCAGGTCAACTTGGTTGGTGCCAATGCAGAAGCAGCCGATAGCAACCAACTTCTCTGCCGCGTTGATTACCGCTTCGGTCAAATTAGTGCGCGAACGAATTCCGATGAAGTGAGCATCTTTCACCGCTTCGAGCAGTTGTTCATCACCCAGAGAACCTTTGTGATACTCAATATTGCTGTAACCGGCAGATTGCAGTACTTCAACCGTTGAAGGGTGTAGCCCTTCGAGGAGTAAGATTTTGATTTTGTCTTTTTCGAGTGAAACTTTGGCCATTATTCTCGTCCTTAAAAATGGGAAGGTGGGCAAACACGGCGCACATAAAGCAAAAGGGCTAATGTAAAGAGGAAGATTAACCATTTTGTTGGAAGACAAACGTTTTCCTTGTGCGTCTTCTGACCAATAAAGTAACAAACTTTTTTTGTTTTGGGTAAGAAAATTACGAAATAAGGCATGATTTTCTAGGGCATAGCGAAGAAAAACGGCACCCATGGGTGCCGTTTGTAATGAAATAACGGAAAGTAGCCTTATTTTGTGACTTACTCTTCGATTTTGGCACCATTTTCCGTGCCAGTGATGACGACATCAGCACCTCGGTGAGCGAATAAACCAACGGTTACTACGCCGACAATCCCATTAATTTTATCTTCTAATGCTTTGGCATCAGTAATTTTTAATCCGTGCACATCCAAGATAACGTTACCGTTATCCGTTATTACGCCATGGCGATAGGCTGGATCACCACCAAGTTTAACCAGTTGACGTGCCACATAAGAGCGCGCCATTGGGATCACTTCAACTGGAAGTGGGAATTGACCTAGAACATCGACCGCTTTTGTACCATCAACGATACAAATGAATTTATCCGCAATAGCGGCAACGATTTTTTCTCGAGTGAGCGCAGCGCCGCCGCCTTTGATCATATCGCGCGCAGGGTTGATTTCATCTGCGCCATCAACATAAATATCGAGTTGATCAACATCATTGCAGTCGAACACTTCAATACCTAGGCCTTTTAGCTTCTCTGTTGAGGCGATAGAACTTGAAACCGCACCTTTAATATCATCTTTAATCGAACCCAGTGCATCAATGAAGTGATTCACCGTTGAACCCGTACCCACACCAACGATGCTGCCTTTTTCTACATATTTGAGTGCGGCCCAGCCGGCGGCTTTTTTCATTTCATCTTGAGTCATGCCAATCTCCTGATATCGATTTATAGTGACGGTAATGTTGCGGGGCGATTATAGCCTCAATAATTTATGATTCCCATTGCCAGATTTGGCTTGGAGTCACTATTTGAGGTAAAGGTATATCCCATGCTTCGCTCGGCAGATGAGTCACTTGTTGGCAATCATGAGCTAAGCCTATGGGTAGGGCACCTTTACCCGTTTTAAACCAAGCTTCTAACGTACGATCATAATAGCCGCCGCCCATCCCGAGCCTTTGCCCTGTTTGATCAAATGCCACCAATGGTGTGCAGATGATATCTAGCTCATTTACTGGTTTGATCAATGTTTGATTGAGCTTGGGTTCGGCAATGCCGTATTTATTTCGCGTCATTATGGTTTGAGCATCATAGCGCAAGAACAATAAATTCCCACTCGAGAATGGGTGTAAAACGGGAAGATAGGTCTGTTTGCCTTGTTGCCATAACCACGCTATGAGCGGTTGTGTTTCAAGCTCACCATCGGTTGCCAAGTAGAGGGCAATGTGCTGACTCGTTAAAACTTCAGGCAGTGTTGAAAAACGAGAGACAAGTTCAATTGAAGCGTGTTTTTGCTGCGCAGGTGATAGCTGTTTACGCCGCTGGCGGATGACTTGACGAAGTGTGTGTCGAGTGTTTTGCATAAGGATACCCCAGAGTGCCGTTGCGGATTTTGGCCCTTGAACCAGCTGGTTCAAGGCGGATCAGCAATGGTAACCGCAGGCTTCTCGGTACGAGCCGAGCTTGCTCAATAGCTACCAAGTACTAACCCTTTGGTGTTGCTTATCGGCTCAGGGACTTAAATCCGGCTGACAAACACTCTAGGGTAAATTTGGTTACGCTGGTAAAGACTACTGCTGTCCTAGCTTCACTTTACTGATGGCATCTTCAAGAGATGCAGCGAGCTGTTCCATGCGCTCGGTTAATTGATTTTGTTGGCCTAGGCTCTCATTGTTTTTGGTTTGCAATTCATAACAAATGTTGAGCGCAGCAATCGTGAGTAGCTTTACCTCATTGGTAACTTTAGTACGCTCTGCCATCTCTTTCAATCGGTTATCAAGATCTTGCGCCGCTTGGATTAAAGACTGCTCTTGTCCCGCAGGGCAATTCACACGAGTCAATTTTCCTAAAATTTCTACGTCTACCGCTTGATTACTCATGATGGATGAACTCTTATCGCGCTGTCTAAGATGGTGCCACTCACATGCCCATCGAGGTGGAAACTATAGGTAAAGCGGCCCTAAGATTCAAGCTTTTCAAAGCGAGCAGTAAAAAATGAGGGACTAAAAACACAGTTATTAGGCAAATTGAGTAAAAGCTACCCACAATTAACGCTTTGAGCATTTTCGCATTGGAAGCTAAGTGGTAGGATCGCGCTTATTTGATTTTATTACGAGCTTCCCATGAGCGAAAAAAAACTACCGGATTATCTTTCTCTTGCCACTGCCCTTCAATCTGCAGCACTTGCGGTTAACCCTGCTGAGTTGCATGGGTTGCTAACGGGCATGCTGGCCGGTGGTCTGGGCTTAAATGATAAGAGCTGGCAGCCACTTATTTTTGATTACACTAACGAAGGTATGGGTTGGCCAGATCGTCCGTTGACATTGGCTGAACAAGTACTCACCTTTACAATCGAAGAGCTCACTGGTAGCGGGATGGAGTTATCACTACTGTTGCCAGATGAAGAGGCGAGTGCCAGTGTATTTGATTTGGCTGATGGCGTAGCCGACTGGGTAAATCACTTTATTTCTGGGCTTGGCTTGATTGGGGTTGTTTTGAAAAAAGCGTCCGCAGAGACTAAAGAGGCCTTGGCTGATCTAGAAGAAATTGCCAAGCTCGGTATCGATGAAGAGGATGACTTGGATGAGCAAGCTCAACTTTTGGAACACGTCATCGAGCATATAAAAGCTTGTGTGTTAACAATTCATGCTGAATTTGGTATCAAACCTCTACAAGAAACTCAGCCGACCGTGCATTAAAGAGAGATGACTGTGAAGCAATTTGATGTGATTATCGCTGGTGGGGCGATGGCCGGTGCAACACTGGCGTTGGCCTTAGATACGCTTTCTCAAGGAAAGCTTGCGATTGCTGTGGTCGAAGCGCATCCGCTGGATGATAAGCTCGCCCATCCCGGCTTTGATTCGCGTTCAATTGCTTTATCCTACGGTAGCGTGCAAATTTTGCAAAATCTCTCCTTGTGGCAGTCGCTGCAAGAGGTCGCCACCCCAATTACACATATTCATGTGTCGGATCAGTCTCATATTGGGATGACCGATATCACTTGTCAGCAACTCGATTTAGAAGCATTAGGTTACGTGGTTGAATTAGCCGATGTTGGGCAGATTTACGCGCAAAAAATGCAGCAGAGCCCGCATATTGAGTTATTTTGCCCAAGCGCGGTTCAGCAAGTGGAACGCAGTATGGATAAGGTCACTGTCACCCTTAACGATCAACGAACGATCCAAGCTAAGTTATTGGTCGCAGCTGATGGGGCTATATCGACCTGCTGCGAGCAAATCGGCCTCATCCAACAAGAGCATGATTTTGAACAGGTCGCGGTTATTGCTAATGTTGTGAGCTCAAAAGCTCACCAAGGACGAGCGTTTGAACGATTTACCGCCGATGGTCCTGTCGCGTTATTACCAATGAGTGATAATCGACTCTCTTTAGTTTGGTGTTTACCTCCCGCGAAAGCCGAGCGAGTTTTTTCACTCAGTGATGAGGGTTTTTTAGCACAGCTTCAAGATGCGTTTGGTTGGCGTTTAGGGCGAATGAATAAAGTGGGCACTCGTGCCTGCTATCCATTACAACTGCGTTATCGAGAGCAGAACATTTCACATCGTTTTGCCATTGTGGGCAATGCCGCTCAGACATTACATCCGATTGCGGGACAAGGTTTTAACTTAGGTATTCGAGATGTGGCAAGCTTGGCGGATGAGCTTATCAAGCAGCAAGCCGATGTTGGCTGCTATCGCGGTTTACAAGCTTTTTCCCAACGCCGAGAAGCGGATCGTGATGCCACCATTAAGCTGACATCATCCCTGGTGCATCTCTTTTCCAATGATTGGTTAACCACTCGTATTGGTCGCAATGTAGGCCTCATGGTGATGGATAATTTACCGTGGCTGAAAATGCCGCTACTGCGCCGAACGCTTGGCGTAGTGAATAGATAAAAGGGTCTGTATATGATGCAAAGTGTCGATATTGTCATTGTGGGTGGCGGAATGGTTGGCCTTGCACTGGCCGCCGCATTAAAGCATAGCGAACTGCGCATCGCCGTGATTGAGGGCCGAGTACCTAGCCTTGAACTGGCAGAGCTGCCGGATGTGCGAGTCTCCGCCTTAAGCCGTTCCAGTGAAATCATGTTGCGAAACCTTGGTGCATGGCAAGGCATCATTTCTCGTCGCGCTGCGCCTTATTCGGCGATGGAAGTGTGGGAACGCGATAGTTTTGCGCGGATCGAATTTAGTGCCAATCAAATGACTCAGCCGGATCTGGGACACATTGTTGAGAACCGCGTCATTCAATTAGCCTTACTCGAACAAGTACAAAAGCAAGCGAATGTGACACTCTTTATGCCCGCTCAATGCCAATCTCTGGCTGTCGGAGAAAGTGAAGCGTGGCTAACGCTCGATAACGGTCAATCACTCACCGCAAAATTGATAGTAGGAGCCGATGGCGCAAACTCTTGGGTTCGTCAGCAGCAAGACATTCCATTAACCCATTGGGATTATGGACACAGTGCGCTGGTGGCAAATGTCCGCACGGTGGAACCACATCAATCGACGGCAAGGCAAGTGTTTACACCACAAGGTCCGCTGGCCTTTTTACCTATGTCTGATCCTCATATGAGCTCAATCGTTTGGTCTACAGAGCCCAACCGAGCGCAGCGCTTGCTCAGCCTGTCTGAGCTCGAATTCAATAAGATACTGACCGCTGAGTTTGATCATCGTTTAGGTTTGTGTGAGGTGGTCGGTGAACGTGCTGCTTTCCCACTTAAAATGCGTTATGCCCGAGATTTTGCTTTACAACGAATCGCACTCGTTGGTGATGCGGCGCACACCATCCATCCGCTAGCCGGGCAAGGTGTTAATTTAGGTTTACTTGATGCTGCAAGCTTAGCTCAAGAACTACTCGCGTTGTGGCATCAAGGTGAAGATATTGGCTTGCTCAAAAATTTGCGAGGTTATGAACGTTGGCGAAAAACAGAAGCAGCCAAAATGATTGCCGCGATGCAAGGTTTCAAAGATCTTTTTGAAGGTGATAACCCGGCGAAGAAACTGATCCGTGGCATTGGCATGCAGTTGGCTGGACAACTTCCTGGAGCCAAAGATGAGATTATGAAAAGAGCACTGGGTTTAAAAGGTGATTTACCTGATCTTGCCAAGAGTAAAATGGTGCTGCTTGAGCCCTAACAGTGATTAACCTAATGATGGCAAAAGGGCTGGCTTATGGCCAACCCTTTTAAAATTCTTTAATGAAACTCGTATTATGCGTAGGCGCAGCGTAGTCTCATGATTTCCTGATTCACTTCCTTCACCGTCTGAAAGTGGCGCTTGTCTGCGCGCTCTGGCAAGATCAGTTTGCCATTATCGAATTCAAATTTTCCAACCCCGTAAATATAGATTCTTCCTTTAAAAAGCCGACTTACGTGTTTAGCTATCATACCTGGCGTATAGCGCTTAAACAGTCTCATACTTCGATCCTTCTGTTATTCTAACACTGCAAATTATAAATAAATTGCGCCTCTAATAGTGTGATTGCCATAGAGGAATATGCAGTTATTGATGACTCTTTTGGATATTTGTGCTGCCGTAGGCAAAATGTTGGATAAATACCCATGTTTGCGTGATTATCTCCTCAAAATAGTGCTAACAAAAAATGCTCAGTGCACCATTCACTTGGTGCATATTAAGCACGACAAATATTACACTTTAAAGAATAGCTGCTGTTTATGGAAAGTGTTAAATTTTGGTTAAGAATAGCCTAAAAAAAAAGCCCGCTTAAATAAAATAGGCGGGCGAATAGTCACAGATGCATTACACAAAAAGTGGATGTCCTGAAACAATCAGTGGATTCACTTTTTTGCTGGTCAGGGCAACTTCTCGTTTGTCCTGACCAGCATTGTTAAGAGTACGTCAAAATAAACCTGATGACTATTTATGTTTCAATAATGACTAAAAATTCACCTCTAATGTTGTGTGATTTAGAGAGCGATCACGTGCCAATGTAATGGATTACATTATTGCATTCTTTTTCCTGAAATTTATTCGAGATAGGCGAGTGTTAGAAAGCATACGCCTCGTAAAGAGGCGCATGGTCAATATGAGGAAGAAGCTTATTCGTCAGTAAGAGAGTAGGGGAGAGCTTGCATAAACCAACGAGTGTTTGGTTGGCTTGCAAGACGAAACTCAGTTTCTGGCTCGAGATTGTTTGGTAAGACTATTAAACCGATAGCGGTATTATCAGCAAACGTGTAATGAACCATTAATTGCCCAGCACTACGCCAGTTTTCTCCAACTGAGCGTTCGATCATGATTGGTTGATCATTACTTAGCGGTTGCTCAATGTTGCCTTGAAGGATGTACATTGCACGCTTATTAATACCTCGATATTTAGCGCGAGCGACGGTTTCTTGGCCTGTATAACACCCTTTATTAAAGCTGATACCATTAAAGGCCTGAAGATTAACGGCTTGCGGTATGTGCTCATTTTGATCCGCTTGACCAAGGACGGGGACTGCTTCTTCGATATCAAAGCGAGTCCACGTTTCCTCGGTGACTTTCAGTGCTTCACTTTGCGTCATGAGCTGTTGCGCGGTTTGCTCTGAAACAAGTAATAGCCAACGTTGGGATGAAATTTTGATGGCGCTACCGCCGTCAATCAAACGCACCTCACCTTCATCCGCCGTTAATGTATTGATATATTGCTCAGCTTGTTCGCCCATAACGCCCAGTGCGACGTCTTGGCTCTGGCTGATATTGACCTTAGAAAAAATAGCGTATTTTTTCAGCTCTCTTAATTCAGCTTCTATTGCTGATAAAGGCTGGAACATCGCATAACCATCGTGATGGTGGAACAGGCGAAAGACGGACCACACTTTGCCTTTCGCATCACAATGGGCACCTAAGGTTGACTGTGTTGGTTCAAGAGTGACGACATTACAGGTCACTTGGCCTTGCAAATAGGCTTTTTTATCATTGCCTGAAATGATGATAGTGCCCCAGGATGCAAGATGAGTCAGCATCAGTGGTGGAAGTGAGTCATTGGCGGTTACTGCGAGAGGTGTCAATGTGTTTTGCCAGTCCATAGTCGTTACCTAAAGAGAATCTTGAGCCCCATGTTAATCCGGAAATTTTTTTTTGTCAGCTTGAACAGGGACTGTGACTCATCTACTAGTTGTATCTTCATCCAGTTGATACACTCAACGCAAATAAACATAAGGTGAGGAAAACCGATGTACACCACTGAAGAAAAAGCAAGAATCAAGTGGGCATGCCGTCGTGGAATGTTAGAGCTCGATGTGGTTGTGATGCCGTTCTTTGAAGAGTGCTTTGATTCTCTGAATGAAAATGAGCAACGAGATTTCGTTTCCCTACTTGAGTCTGACGACCCTGATCTATTTACTTGGATCATGGGGCATGGTCGTAGCGAAAATCTTGGGCATGCGGCCATGGTGGATAAAATTGTTGCCCACAACCTCAGCAAAGTGCGTTAATTTCGTATTATTTCCTTCCCATTTTGCCCGCATTACTAACTTCATTTTTTTGATGATAGCCGTGTGGGCATTATTGATATCGCCGATTCCACTTGTAACGCTCCCCTTATTTTACGCACCTCTTATCACGGCGCAAAAGAGTACCTCACTGTTAGTCCCTAGCTTAATCGGCCAATTCAAGCTCACGAGTCACGGTGAGTGGCAATGTGCCGACCAGAATCTGTCCATTGAAAAGGTTTCTACACAGTTTGCGTTTATGGTGTTGATCATTTATGCACAACAAGGTAAGCGCTATCTAGTGTGGCGCGACAGTTGTGTGGAAGCGGATTATCGCCGTTTATTGGTGCAGCTTCGGCAGGTTACCCATAACCAATCACCAACAATAAAGGAGCGATAAACGCTCCTTTATTCATTCGGTCAACTTGACGCTAACAGATGATCGTTGGCGAGGTTACTCGTCTGGCGTTAGGATAGTTGGGCCACTATTTTCGGCTAACTCTGGATAATCGAGCGTGTAGTGCAAACCGCGGCTCTCTTTGCGTTGCATAGCACAACGCACCATCAACTCTGCCACTTGCAGTAAGTTACGCAGCTCAAGCAGGTTATTTGAAACGCGGAAATAACTATAGTATTCGTGGGTTTCTTGTTGCAGTAATTGAATGCGGCGTAGTGCTCGCTCTAAGCGCTTATCTGTGCGGACAATCCCCATGTAATCCCACATAAATAGGCGCAGTTCATGCCAGTTATGTTGGATTACGACCTCTTCATCAGAGTTATTGACCTTACTTTCATCCCAACCGGGTAAGCTTGGTGGGAGCTGAGCCGTTGGTAATCCTTTTAAAATATCCTTTGCCGCTGACCAGGCATAAACGACGCATTCTAATAGAGAGTTCGACGCCATTCGGTTAGCACCGTGCAAACCGGTGTAGCTAACTTCGCCGATCGCATACAGGTTATGCAGATCCGTTTTACCTTGTTTATTGACAATAACGCCACCACAAGTGTAGTGCGCCGCAGGAACAATCGGAATCGGCTCTTTGGTCATATCAATGCCCAAATCCATCAAGCGTGTATAAATGGTTGGGAAATGTTTTTCAATAAAATCGGCCGGTTTGTGGCTGATGTCCAGATACATACAATCAGCACCTAAACGCTTCATCTCATAGTCGATGGCGCGAGCCACGATATCACGAGGAGCCAGTTCGGCACGTTCATCAAAATCGAGCATGAATCGTGAACCGTCTGGGCGTCTTAAAAAAGCGCCTTCGCCACGTAGTGCTTCTGTCAGTAGGAAATTACGTGCTTCAGGGTGGAAAAGACAAGTTGGATGGAATTGATTGAACTCAAGGTTCGCCACTCGGCATCCTGCACGCCACGCCATTGCGATACCATCACCTGAGGAAACATCAGGGTTAGAGGTATATTGATACACTTTTGAGGCGCCGCCCGTGGCTAAAACGACAAACTTAGCGCGGATCGTTTCAACGTGTTCCTCATTGCGGTTCCAAATATAAGCGCCAACCACTCTTTTTTTATCACCACCGATTTTATCTTCGGTGATTAAATCCAGTGCATTGTGTCGTTCAAGGATAGTAATGTTGGGGTGATTATGAACATTGTCTTGCAAGGAGGTTTGCATTGCCATGCCAGTGGCGTCAGCCGCGTGCAAGATGCGGCGATGACTATGGCCGCCTTCACGAGTTAAGTGATAGCGAGGTGCTTCATCACTGTCATTCTCTTCTCTGTCAAAAGGAACGCCGCCATCGATAAGCCACTGAACACACTCTTTAGCATGCTCGGCGATGAAACGGACAGTATCCTCTTCACAGATCCCTGCGCCCGCAATTTGAGTGTCTTCGACGTGTGACTCAATACTGTCTGATTCGTCAAAAACAGCGGCAATACCTCCCTGAGCGTAATAAGTGGCACCTTCACTGCGTGGTCCCTTACTCAGTACAATGACTTTACTGTGTTTTGCTACGCGTAGTGCGAGCGATAAACCCGCTGCGCCACTGCCTACGACTAATACATCGCATAGATGTTCACGGTTTGCGTTCATAAAACTTTTAAATTCCCGAACTAGAGTAGAGTTGTCCAACTCTCATTTTAAATATGCATTGCATGTATCTATACTCTTGAAGTGATTCAGCCGCAAGGTTTATCCACTAACGGTATCGCTATGGCTTCAAGCCAATAGCAGTAGAGAAAGATTTGATGCAATACTTTGTAAATGCCATTGTCTTTCGTCTTATCGACCCTCACTATATTGGGGATCCCCTATAGTGAAATTAGATCACATTTATTGAATAATGCTTGGCAAATATTTTTAGACAGAATGGAACTTTCTATTCTCCCTTGAGTCACAATAGTGCTCATGTAAGCGGTGGTGTCAATACTACATTTTGCATAATGAATGCCCATATCTGAGAAGGTAAGGGGAATAACAATAGGAGTACAGGCTCGAATGAACGAGCAACTGACCGATCAAGTATTGATTGAGCGAGTTCAGAGTGGAGATAAGCAAGCGTTTAACCTTTTGGTTTTAAGGTACCAAAATAAAGTCTGCAACCTTATTTCTCGGTATGTGAGCAATTCCGGAGATGTAGCCGATGTCGCACAAGAAGCGTTCATCAAAGCGTATCGGGCTATCCCAAGTTTTCGCGGAGAGAGTGCCTTTTACACTTGGCTATACCGTATTGCTGTTAATACCGCTAAGAATCACATTGTAGCCCAAAGTCGTAGACCGCCCGCTAGCGATGTTGATGCTGAAGATGCTGAATATTACGAAAGTGGCAACGCATTAAAAGAAATATCGAACCCTGAGAACATTACGTTGTCGAAAGAATTGCAGCGGGTCGTTTTTGGTGCGATAGAAGCGTTGCCTGAAGATTTGAAAACTGCGATGACCTTGCGTGAACTGGATGGTTTAAGTTACGAGGAAATAGCAGAAGTCATGGATTGTCCTGTAGGAACGGTGCGCTCTCGCATCTTCCGTGCTCGTGAAGCGGTAGAAAAGAAGATTAAACCTCTTTTATAGCGCTCAAACTGGTAACGAAAATGGTGAATAAATAATGGCTGACAAAGAAAGACTTTCAGCACTCATGGATGGGGAAATGGTCGATAAAGCGCTCATTCAAGAATTAGAGCTCGACCAAGAAAGTTTGCAAACGTGGAAAAATTACCATTTGGTTGGTGATGTGATGCGTGGAGATGCCCCAGTCCGAGCTGAGTGGGATATTGCACAGAGCGTCGCGTTAGCATTGGATGACGAACCCGCACACAGTCGTTTACAATCTGCTTCGGTTATTGATTTTCGTGATGCAAGCCGTGAGTCTCAGCCGACGCCAGCTCAAGCTCGTCGGCAGTTACCGGCTTGGCTTTCCCAATTTGGCCAGGTTGCGGTTGCTGCGTGTGTGTCGTTTGTGGTGATTTTAGGTGTTCAACAATACGGTGGCCGTGATTCAGGAGTGAATCAAAACGACCAATTACCCGTACTGCAAACCATTCCGTTGGCTGGCAGCGCAGAGCCAGTTAGTTTAACGCGTGATTCAGTAGAGCGCCAAACCAGCGAAAGCCGCGTGCAAGAACAACGTCGCCGCGTAAACGCATTATTGCAAGACTACGAGCTGCAACTTCGCCTGAACAGTGAAAGTGCAAGCCCACATAACGATGTACTTGAATCGGTAGTTGAATGAATAAATTCCTGATCAGTGCACTGGCGCTGTTCAGTTTGAACTCTACATTAGCCTTTGCAGAAGACCAACCTGCAGAGGCTTTGTTGCTTCAAATGAACGAGGCCAGTCAGCATTTAAATTATGAGCTGTCTTACATTCTGATTAAGAAAAACAGCATCGATCCACTGCTGTATCGTCATGCAAGTCAAGGCGATCAGCAATTTGCGCATCTCGTTTATCTCAGCGGCCCGATCCGTGAAGTGATTCGCCGTGGCAATGAAGTGAGTTACATTGAACCTGGGGTAGAACCGTTCACCATTGAGTCAAGCACTATGGTTGCGCCGACGATTCCGATGCTAACCAGCAATGTCACTGAATTAGGCCGTTACTACGATTTCGTCAAAGTTGGCCGTGCACGTGAAGCGGGTACGGCTTGCCAAGTGGTGCGAGTGGTGCCGAAAGATGGCTTACGCTATTCCTATATTTTGTGGGTAGATGAAACCAGTAACTTGCCATTGCGAGCTGATTTAGTCGATCGCGACGGCGAGGTGCTTGAGCAATATCGCACGATTTCTTACGCCATTAGCGACAAATTAGCGCAGGCGATGCAAGGGTTAAATGACGTTGAGTTACCCGAGGTATTAACGTTACCGAAAGGCAACCTTACGGAAAGTTTTTGGCAAGTGAGTTGGAAACCTGAAGGCTTTGAACCCAAAGAGCTTAACCGTTATCGTATGGCGATTACTGAGCGTTTGGTAGAGAGCCAGATGTTCAGTGATGGGCTATTTAGTTTTTCTGTCTATATTTCCGATAGTGACAACCATTCGCTGAAAGGCCAACTGGTTCGTCAAGGCCGCCGTACCTTGCATAGTGTGGTGAAAGGAAACAATGAAATCTCAGTGGTCGGTGATATTCCACCGGCAACGGCGCAGCGCATTGCTCAATCTGTGACGTTTGTCCAGCCTGCGGCGTCCTCAACAGAGGTAACCAAACCATGATGACGGCGTTAGCAACAGTCACCGCTGTTCAACCTGATGCTAAAGGGTTTCACGTTGAACTCAGTTGTCAGCAGCAGACCAGTTGCAGCAGTTGTTCGTCCTCCAAAAGTTGTGGTACTGGGATCGTATCGAAAGCGATTGGTAACAAAGCGCTGTTATGGCAACTCGATACGAAAAAACCAGTGAAGCAAGGCCAGACGGTTGAAATCGGTTTTCCCGAAAAAAGCTTGCTTCAATCGGCAGCCTTAGTGTATTTGGTGCCGCTTTTTATGATGATGTTTGGCGCTTGGCTGGGTGAGAGGCTCTTGGCCCCTTGGCTCGGTTTAGGTGAGGGCATCGTGATCATCACGGCCGCTGTTTTTATCGCGCTGGGGATCGGAATTGCCAAACGTTGCTCTGTGGTTCTTGAAAAACGATCGCAGCAAGAGGTGGTTTTGGTCCGAGTCCTTGGTGAACCTATCGCCTAATTTATGATGCGAACCCTACCGAAATTGGGTAGAATCGGCCAACTTTATGGAAACGCCGCTTGATGTGGCTTTCTTATGTCCCTTTTTTCAAGAGTTTAGTCATCCCAAATCTATGAAGCACATTCGTAACTTTTCGATTATCGCCCACATCGACCATGGTAAGTCGACCCTATCTGACCGTTTGATCCAAGTTTGTGGTGGATTAAGTGATCGTGAAATGGAATCTCAAGTTCTAGACTCTATGGACCTTGAGCGTGAGCGTGGCATCACCATCAAAGCACAGAGTGTGACGCTCGATTACAAAGCAAACGATGGCGAGACATACCAGCTCAACTTTATCGATACTCCTGGACACGTTGACTTTTCTTATGAAGTTTCCCGTTCTTTAGCCGCCTGTGAAGGTGCTCTATTGGTGGTGGATGCCGGTCAAGGCGTTGAAGCGCAAACATTGGCTAACTGTTATACCGCCATTGAAATGGACCTTGAAGTTGTCCCCATCTTAAATAAGATTGATTTGCCAGCCGCAGAGCCTGAACGCGTAGCGGAAGAAATTGAAGATATCGTCGGCATCGATGCTATTGACGCAGTGCGCTGCTCTGCGAAAACAGGCCTTGGCGTGGATGAAGTGCTAGAAAAAATCGTTTCTGGTATTCCGGCTCCTGAGGGCGATCCTGCTGCGCCGCTGCAAGCGTTAATCATCGATTCTTGGTTTGATAACTACTTAGGTGTTGTCTCTTTAGTGCGAGTGAAAAATGGTGCGCTGAAGAAAAATGACAAGATTAAAGTGATGAGCACAGGCCAAACTTGGGGTATTGACCGTTTAGGTATTTTTACGCCAAAACAAGTCGACAAAACCATGTTGAACACTGGTGAAGTGGGCTGGGTGGTTTGTGGTATTAAAGACATTCTCGGCGCTCCTGTAGGTGATACACTGACCAGCGCGAAAGATCCGTGTGAAAAAGCATTGCCAGGCTTTAAAAAAGTGAAACCGCAGGTGTATGCGGGGCTTTTCCCTGTCTCTTCTGATGATTACGAAAACTTTCGTGATGCGTTAGGTAAACTGAGCCTAAACGATGCTTCGTTATTCTATGAGCCAGAAAGTTCGGCCGCCCTTGGTTTTGGTTTCCGTTGTGGTTTCTTGGGTATGCTCCACATGGAGATTATTCAAGAGCGTTTAGAGCGCGAATACGATCTTGACCTTATCACCACTGCGCCAACGGTAGTCTATGAAGTGAAGAAGACCGATGGCACGATGCTTTATGTTGATAGCCCTGCTAAATTGCCTGCGGTGAACGACATTGAAGAGATTCGTGAACCGATTGCGCGTTGTAACATTTTGACCCCTTCTGAATATTTGGGTAACGTCATTATGTTGTGCGTTGAAAAACGTGGCGTGCAGGTTGATATGGTCTATCACGGTAACCAAGTAGCCTTGACTTATGATGTGCCGATGGCCGAAGTGGTGCTTGATTTCTTTGACCGCTTGAAGTCAACTTCTCGTGGTTATGCATCACTTGATTATGGTTTCCAACGCTTTGAAGCTTCAAGCATGGTCCGTGTGGATATCTTGCTAAATGGTGACAAAGTGGATGCGCTAGCCATCATCACTCACAAAGACAATTCGCAAACGCGTGGTCGTCAAGTGGTTGAGAAAATGAAAGAGTTTATCCCTCGCCAAATGTTTGATATTGCGATTCAAGCGGCGATCGGTAACCACATTATTGCTCGTTCAACCGTGAAGCAGCTGCGTAAAAACGTACTGGCGAAATGTTACGGTGGCGATATTAGCCGTAAGAAGAAACTGCTTAAGAAGCAGAAAGAAGGTAAGAAGCGCATGAAGCAAATTGGTAATGTTGAGTTGCCACAAGAAGCCTTCCTTGCCATTTTGCACGTAGGTAAAGATTAAGCATTGCTTTGTTCTTATGCATGCAGCAGTCACCATTTAAGTGAAAGAGTTTCGGCTCTTTCACTTTCGTATTTTTAGATAAGGGAACTCCATGGCGAATACATTTTCACTCATCTTGGTGATCGTCACATTAGTGACTGGCATAGTTTGGGTGCTGGAGAAGTTGGTGTGGGCGAAAAAACGTCAACAGAAGATGGCCGCTATTGAAGCGCAAACCAACGGCTTGGATGACAAACTCAGTGCCAAAATTTCCGCGCAACCTTGGTGGATTGAAAACAGTGTTTCCATCTTCCCTGTGATTGCTTTTGTGCTGGTGCTACGCTCTTTTGTGTACGAACCTTTTCAGATTCCATCTGGCTCAATGATGCCAACGTTGCTGGTGGGCGATTTCATCTTAGTTGAGAAATACGCTTACGGTTTGAAAGACCCAGTATGGCGTACTCAACTGGTCGAAACTGGTAAACCAGAGCGTGGTGATGTCGTGGTCTTTAAATACCCACCGCAACCAAGCATTGACTACATCAAGCGCGTGGTCGGCATGCCGGGCGACACAGTTCGTTATAGCAGCAACAAAGAGATTTGTATTCAAGCTCAAGGTTCAACAGAATGTAAACAGGTCAAACTGTCCAATGTTGAAGAGAGTGAGTTCAACCAAAATGGCATCCCTTTAATTCAAGTGAATGAAAAGTTAGGTCAGGTTGAACACCAGATTTTGATCAATCCATTGCGTCGTGATCGTGTTGATGCTTATCAGCCACGCCATGGCGTTAATGAATGGGTTGTTCCTCAAGGTCAGTATTTTGTGATGGGTGATAACCGTGACAACAGTGCTGATAGCCGTTACTGGGGCTTTGTTCCAGAAGCAAACTTAGTCGGTAAAGCGGTCGGTATTTGGATAAGTTTTGAGTTTGAACGTGGTGCCGATAGCGTTTTACCTTCGTGGATCCCAACTGGTGTGCGTTTTAACCGCATTGGTGGCATTAACTAGGCTAGCTTTGGCTAGCCATCACTACATCGAGAGAGCATGAATTCTCCAATTAGTAAATTAGAAACTAAACTCGGTTATTCATTTAATGATCCCGAGTTTATTTCCTTAGCACTGACACATCGCAGTGCAAATGGTAAGCACAATGAACGTCTTGAGTTTCTGGGCGATTCAATTTTAAGTTTTGTCATCGCTGATGAGCTGTACCACCGTTTCCCTAAAATTAACGAAGGGGATATGAGTCGTATGCGCGCTACGCTTGTGCGTGGTCACACATTGGCTGAACTGGGCAGAGAATTTTGCCTAGGAGATTACTTAAAATTAGGTCCAGGTGAGTTGAAAAGTGGTGGTTTCCGCCGTGATTCAATCCTTGCTGATGCCGTAGAAGCCATCATTGGTGCGATTTATTTAGACAGCGATACCGAAGTAGTACGACGTATTATTTTGAGCTGGTATCAAGAGCGCCTTGACGCCATTGAGCCGGGCGTATCGCAAAAAGACCCAAAAACTCGCCTACAAGAGTTTCTGCAAGGTAGAAGAAAGCAACTGCCTATCTACACAGTGACTAATATTAAAGGTGAAGCACACAACCAAGAATTTACGGTATCGTGTGATGTAGCAGGAATGGGAACGCCTGTAATTGGTAAAGGCACCAGTCGTCGTAAAGCTGAACAATCGGCGGCTGAAATTGCACTAGAGCAACTGACAAATGGCTGATAACGAATTTGATTTGGATGCGTACTTCGCATCAAACACCAACAGCAATGAAGCAACTCCGGAAAGTGGTGAGCAGCACTGTGGTTTTATCGCCATTGTGGGTCGCCCCAATGTCGGGAAATCAACCCTGCTGAATAACTTACTGGGACAAAAGATATCCATCACATCGCGCAAGCCTCAAACCACTCGTCACCGCATTATGGGTGTCGATACAGAGGGGCCGTACCAAGCGATTTACGTTGATACTCCGGGGTTACACATTGAAGAAAAGCGTGCGATTAACCGCTTGATGAACCGTGCGGCAAGTAGTTCACTCAGTGATGTTAACTTAGTGCTGTTCTTAGTCGATGGCACTCAGTGGACCGCCGATGATGAAATGGTGCTCAACAAGTTACGCAATGCTAATTTCCCTGTAGTGTTGTGTGTCAATAAAGTCGATAACGTGAAAGATCGTAACGATGTAATGATGCATATGCTAGAGCTATCGAAGAAAATGGAATTTGTTGATGTCGTGCCGATTGCGGCAAAACATGGCAAAAACGTCGATGTATTGCGCAAACATGTGCGTGAGCATTTACCTCAAGCCACGCATCACTTCCCTGAAGAGTATGTGACTGATCGCTCACAGCGTTTCATGGCTTCCGAGATTGTGCGTGAAAAACTGATGCGCTTTACTGGTGAAGAGCTGCCGTATTCAGTAACCGTTGAAATTGAACGTTTTGACTACAACCCTGAAACCGATGGTTTTCATATTAACGCGTTGATCCTCGTTGAACGCAGCGGTCAGAAAAAAATGGTGATCGGCAAAGGTGGTGAAAAAATCAAAACCATCGGCCGTGAAGCGCGTTTAGATATGGAAGAGTTGTTTGGTCGCAAGGTTTACCTAGAAACTTGGGTGAAAGTGAAATCCGGGTGGGCAGATGATGAACGTGCCCTTCGTAGCCTTGGTTATATTGACGATCTATAACCTCTATTCGAGGTGGGCGAGAACATCGCTCACCTTTGAGTGCTGATATGTCAGACGGTTTACAGCGCTGTTTTGTCCTTCATCGACGTCCTTATAGCGAGTCGAGCCTAATCCTTGATGTGTTTAGCGAGGAGTATGGCCGCGTCACCTTAATGTCCAAAGGCGCACGCAGTAAACGATCGAACTTGAAAGGTGCACTGCAACCTTTTACCCCCTTATTGCTCAAATGGTCAGGCAACGGTTCAATGAAAACCTTGCGCCAAGCAGAACCGATTAGCCTTGGCTTACCGCTCAGTGGTATTCATCTCTATTCTGCAATGTACGTCAATGAGCTGATTGGCCGCGTGCTTGCGCAAGAAGTGCCTTGCCCAGGTCTGTTCCATGATTATCTGCATGCACTCACCGAGTTAGCTCAGTGTGAAAATCCAGAACCAGCACTGCGCCGTTTTGAACTCGCGTTGCTAGCTTCAATGGGTTATGGCGTTGATTTCTTGCATTGCGCCGGAACGGGAGAAGCCATCGAACCTCGCATGACTTATCGCTATCGCGAGCAAAAAGGTTTTATCGCTTCTGTTAGGCGCGATAACCTCACGTTTATGGGCGATGAGTTGATTGCCATTAGTGAGCGGCGCTTTGTCAGTAAAGAGCAGCTTCAAGCGGCAAAACGCTTTACACGCATAGCGTTAAAGCCGTATCTTGGCGGCAAACCTTTAAAAAGCAGGGAGCTTTTCCTGCCTATGTCTAGTTTTTCCAGAGTACGGAGTATAGGAAAATGAGCGCAATTTACTTAGGCGTTAATATCGATCACATCGCCACGTTACGAAATGCCCGCGGTACTAAATACCCAGATCCCGTGCATGCTGCTGAAATGGCAGAGCGTGCCGGAGCCGATGGCATTACCATTCACCTACGTGAAGATCGACGCCATATCAAGGATCGCGATGTGCGTATTTTACGCGAGACGTTGCAAACTCGAATGAACCTCGAGATGGCCGTTACCGACGAAATGATTGATATTGCTCTGCAAACCCAACCTGAATTTGTGTGTTTAGTGCCTGAAAAGCGTGAAGAACTAACGACGGAAGGTGGGCTGGACGTATTAGGACAGCTTGACAAAGTGAAAGCGGCAACCGAAAAACTGACCGCTGCAGGCATCAAAGTCTCTCTGTTTATTGATGCTGATCGTGAGCAGATTAACGCGGCTAAAACTTGCGGTGCACCGTTTATTGAATTGCATACTGGTCATTACGCCGATGCAACAACCGAAGCGGATCAGCAAGATGAGTTAAAGAAAATTGCGGCGGCTGCGAGTTATGCAAGTGATTTGGGCATTACGGTGAACGCTGGTCACGGTTTGACTTATCACAACGTAGCTGCCATTGCTGCACTGCCTGAGATTTACGAACTCAACATTGGTCACTCGATTATCGGGCGTGCTGTATTTGATGGTTTGGAAAAATCGGTCGCCGATATGAAAGCCATCATGCAAGCGGCTCGCAAATAAGGTCTACCGATGGCGATTATCGGCTTAGGGACTGATATTGCGGAAATTGAACGCATAGAAAAAGCATTGTCACGCAGTGGCGATGCTTTTGCCGAGCGGGTGCTAACCCAAGATGAATTGGCGGTGTTCCATTCGCTCAAGAAAAAAGGGCGCTATTTAGCGAAACGTTTTGCCGCTAAAGAAGCGGCATCTAAAGCGCTTGGTACGGGTATTGCGCATGGCGTTAGCTTTCAGGATTTTACCGTCACCAACGACGCCAACGGAAAACCCGTGCTGACATTATCAGGTAAGGCTAAGCAGTTGGCTGCCACAGCCAGTGTGAATCACATTCACCTAACCATTTCTGATGAGCGCCATTATGCGGTGGCGACGGTGATTTTAGAGTCTTAATCTGTCAATCTTCTCTGCTTGCTGACAAGCAAATACTGCTGAGCGGCAAGCCCCTTTTTTCATTCGGTTAAATTGTCTCTTGGGTTAAATTGCTCATTCGCTTAAATACGGTTTAGCGGTAGCGACCACTTTGTCCATCTCATCTTGTAATTCAAATAACTCCGGTTCTACATCGCTGATGGATTTGCCCGATCGCAATGCCTGTTCGAGCGCTGCGCACACTTTTTTCAAGCGGGGTACGCCACTGTATGAGCAACTGCCGTGCAGTTTATGAATATGGTGCAGTAGATCTTGGGTAGGGTATTCATCATCTTCCAACGCCATGCTGACGACTTGGCTCACCTGTGGAATCGAATCAACTAGCATCTGTAGCAGCTCTTTGGCCAAATCTTCCTTGTTGGCTGATTGTTTGAGTGCATTTTGCCAGTCAATGATAATGGTGTGATTAGGCTGCTCAGCTTCCTGTGACGGCGACGGTATAACTTGTTCTGTGAGTTGTAATTTCTCCAACTGTTTACGGTTGGCGTAGGGGTTCCAATGTGCTAACACTTGCTGCAAGATGTGCTCTTCAATTGGCTTAGTGAGGTAATCATCCATTCCTTCTTTCAGCAGACGATCGCGCTCTCCGATCATTGCATGAGCCGTTACCGCAATCACGGGCGTTTGGTGATTGAGTACCGTTTTCTTAATTTCCTGGCAAGCGGTGACCCCATCCATCTGTGGCATTTGGATGTCCATCAAAATCATATCAAATTTCTGGCGGCTTGCTTGTTCGACCGCTTCTTGGCCATTCGTGCAAGCGATGACGGTTTCAACACGTTCTTGCAGCAGGGCCATGATCAGTTTGAGGTTGGCAGGGTTATCATCCACCGCCATTACTTTCAGGGGCAATGTATCGAGTGTGATCGGTAGATCTTGAATGGCAGGCTGTACCGGTTGGTGCGCGATTAACAGTTGCAGCAATTTTTTACGCGACAGTGGCTTGGTAATGCACTGCACTGGATGATGCTGCATTAAATAATCGGATAGGGCGAGCTCGGTACTTGGTGTACCGATAATCACGTTGTCGGCAAGCTGAATAGCCTTTGTGACCCACTGCTCAACCAAATTTAAATCAGTCTCTCTACTTGGGGCTAAATTGAGTAATACATAATCGAAGCGATCCGTCTCTTCTGGCATCACCGCTCGATATGTGACGCTCAACCCTGCCTGCACCAACATTTGCTGGATGATGGAGGCGGCTTGCATATTGGGTTCAACGAGCAACAGCTGTTTATTGCTCAAAATATGTGGGTCAAGCCAGTCGCTCATCGGCATTTCAGTGGTATTAAGACGCAGCGTAAACCAGAAGGTGGAACCTTGGTGAAGGCGGCTGGTGAGGCTAATTTCGCCGCCCATGTGGCTGACCAATTTCTGAGTAATAACCAAACCAAGTCCAGTGCCGCCGTAGCGACGAGAAATACTGGCATCGGCTTGGCTAAAGGCTTGGAACAGCTGTGCTTGTTGGCGCTCTGAAATACCAATGCCGGTGTCGCGCACCATAAATTGCAGCTCAACCACATTGTCGCGTTGTGAGCGCAATTCAACACTGATGTCGATGTTGCCACGTTCGGTGAACTTAATCGAGTTACCGACAAGGTTGGTCAACACTTGTTGGATACGAAGTGGGTCACCTACCAAGCCTGCTGGGATTTTTTGATCCACTTTAAGAGTAATTTCCAATCCTTTTTCATGAGCACTGGTCGCTTGGAGGTTAACCACTTCTTCCAAACTCTCTTGAAACTCGAACGGAATATTTTCCAGCGCTAACTTACCGGCTTCTAGCTTGGAGAAATCCAAAATGTCATTGATGATGTTCAATAAGTTATTGGCCGATTTTTCAATGGTTTGTAAGTAATCTGCTTGGCTATTCGTCAACTGGGTTTTGAGCATTTGGCGGGTGAAGCCAATGACACCGTTAAGCGGCGTACGCAACTCATGGGACATGTTGGCAAGAAATTCTGATTTTATGCGCGCGGCTTCTTGGGCGCGTTTTTTGGCAATGTCCAATTCAACGTTTTGGATTTCCAACTGCTCTAAGGTTTCTCGCAAATCCGAGGTGGCTTGGTCGATACTGTGCTGCATTTCGACGTGATATTCCGATAGCGATACCGCCATCGCGTTGATCCCTTTTTTGAGCGAATCTAACTCACCGTGCATTTTGCCTTCGATCCGCACATCAAGGTGGCCGCGACGAATTCTATCCACCATGTTTTTCATGTGTGAGATAGGGCGAGTCACATCGTGCAGGAGTCGGAATGCGAACATCCCTGATAAACCGAGCCCAAGCGCAAGCACTAAAAAGGCGGAAAAGACCTCTTGATACTGTTGTAAACGCAATGAAGAGAGATCCAACTCTATCGCGATATAGCCGAGCGCAGGCGTTGATGTATTGGCATTTATGCCTTCGGTTAGACGGTTTTCGGCCAAAATTGGCGTGCGCAGTATTAAAGTGTTCTCGGTGAGATTTGAGCTGCTTAAAATCGGAATGGGCTTCTCTTTTGGATAAGTTAAGCTTTCAAAGTTAGGGTGAAAATTCGAGGTGACAAACAGTTCGTGGTTGGCGTCAAACACCGCAATACTGCGGACAAATTTAGAGTTCTTCCGATGCGCGTAGCTGATAATGCGGCGTACCGACTCACGGCTTTGGTTTTTTAAGGCGTCTTCACTAGCAATGGCCAAGGGCTCGATGATGCTCGCCCCCGCATTGATCACCTGTTTTTCCAGATCATGGTAGCGATTGAATGAGAAAAAAGCACTGAGCAACAAGCCGATAATTAAGGTTGGAGCTAAGGTTAAAGTAATAACGCGCGCGCGTAAGCCATATCTGGTCATTATTGTCTAAACATCGTGGTGTGGATATGGGAAAATAGCCCGCAATTTGATGAGCAAGCCTGTACGAAAATCGTTTAATTGACGGCTAGCTTAATCAAGTCGAGTAAGTTCGGCAATCATCCCCGCACTAAATAGTGACGCTAGGGCAAAAAACATCGATTTAATTTTACTTAGGCACAGAGCATGGCACGTTTTTTCCAACCGAAAAAGAAAGCGCAATTAGAAACAAAACATCAAACGGTATTGATTGAACGTCTTGATCATCAAGGTTCTGGTATCGCTTATCAACACAATAAACTGCTTTTTGTTGATGGCGCGCTGCCCGGTGAGCAAGTGCTGATGCAGCTAACTGAAAGCAAAAGTAAATACTCTCGCGGTCAGTTGATTAAAGTCTTAACGGCCAGTGAACAACGCGTGACGCCATTTTGTCGCCATTACGGTCAATGTGGTGGTTGCGATCTGCAGCATTTAGAGCACAGTGCGCAAGTGGCGCACAAAGAGCAAACACTCTCGCAATTGATGAGTAAATTCGCCGGACAAACGTTGGCATTGAGCCCCGCAATAAGTTGCGCCGATAAAGGCTATCGCCGCCGCGCCCGCATCAGCGTGTTGTGGGACAAAAAGCAGCAACAGCTGCAATTTGGCTTTCGCAAAAAGCAGAGCAAGCAAATCGTTAACGTGACGGACTGCCCAGTGCTAGAACCACAACTCAACACGCTACTTACACCTATCCAAGCGCTGTTAACGCAATTTAAATCTCAGCAAGCGATTGGCCATGTTGAATTGGTGCTGGGTGATCAAGGCGCGATGATGGTGTTGCGCCATCTTCAGCCGCTGCCAAGTGAAGATCACGCGGCGCTGCTGGCGTTTGCTCAGCAGCATCATCTCACTTTGTATGTGATGCCAGAAAGCGATCAGCTCGAACGTCTTCACGGAGAGATGGCAAGCTACTGTGAAACCGGATCAGTTATCGAATTTTTGCCCTCCAACTTTATTCAAGTCAATCGTCAAGTAAACCAAAAAATGGTGGCTCAAGCATTGGAATGGTTAGCCTTGACTGAGGATGACCGAGTGTTGGACCTATTTTGTGGCGTAGGGAACTTTAGTTTGCCGATGGCCCAATACGCTCAATCGGTAGTGGGCATTGAAGGTGTGGATGAGATGGTTGAGCAAGCGACACAAAACGCGCAGCGCAATCAAATCGACAATATCACGTTCTACCAAGCAAATTTGGAACAAGATATGTCAACGCAAGCGTGGGCAAAGCAAAAATTTGCTAAAGTACTACTCGACCCAGCGCGAGCAGGAGCGGCAGGCATTGTCGACCAATTGGCTAAGCTCGGCGCTCAGCGCGTGGTGTACGTTTCTTGTAACCCGGCAACACTGGCAAGAGACAGTCAAAGTTTACTCAGCCAAGGTTATAAGTTGGTAAAACTTGGCATGTTGGATATGTTTCCACACACCAGTCATTTAGAATCGATGGCGCTATTTGTAAAAAGTCGGTAGACAGAGAACTAACTCAGTCGAAGTTAGTCGAATACCACAAACTATAAAACTAGGACGAATCAGATGGTTGCGGTACGAAGCGCACACTTGAATCCAGACGAACAGTTTGAGCTAGATAAATGGATTGCGAGTTTACATCAAGATAAAAGCACAGCTTCTAAACTGACGGACGTATATCGTCAGTGTGAAACGTTATTAGAAGGTCATGCCAAAGGACCGCTACTGCTGTGGCGCGGCCGTGAAATGATCGAAATCCTGATTACCTTATCGATGGATCGCGCCACTTTAGTCGCGGCTCAGCTCTTTCCTATCGTCAGTAGTGGGCTTTTTGACCGTGAAGTATTAGAAGAGACCTATGGTAAAGGCATAGTGAAGCTGATTGATGGTGTCGAAGAGATGGCGGCACTTGGTCAGTTAAATGTTACCTTGCAAGGCAGTGAAGCTTCAGAGCAGGTGGATAACGTTCGCCGCATGCTGCTTGCGATGGTAGATGATTTTCGTTGCGTGGTGATCAAATTAGCGGAGCGCATTTGTAATTTACGTGAAGTAAAAGATGAACCTGACGAAATTCGCCGTGTAGCGGCTAAAGAGTGCGCCAATATCTATGCCCCTTTAGCAAACCGCTTGGGCATTGGTCAGCTCAAATGGGAAATTGAAGATTACGCATTTCGCTACCAGCAGTCCGATACCTACAAACAAATTGCTAAGCAGCTTTCCGAGCGCCGCATCGTGCGTGAACAATATATTCACGATTTTGTCGAAGATCTGCGCGCCGAGATGAAGCTTTCTCATATCAATGCCGAAGTGAGTGGCCGTCCGAAACACATCTATAGCATCTGGCGCAAAATGCAGAAGAAAGGGTTGGCTTTCGATGAACTGTTTGATGTGCGTGCAGTTCGCATTATTGCTGATCAACTGCAAGACTGTTACGCCGCCTTGGGCGTTGTTCATACCAAATACAAACACCTGCCTAGCGAATTTGATGATTACGTTGCGAATCCGAAACCGAATGGCTATCAATCCATTCATACGGTGATTTTAGGGCCAGAAGGCAAAACCATCGAAATTCAAATTCGTACTAAGCAGATGCATGAAGAGTCTGAACTTGGGGTTGCTGCGCACTGGAAATATAAAGAGGGCGCAACGGTTGCCCGCAGCGGTTACGATGAGAAAATTACTTGGTTGCGTAAGCTTCTTGATTGGCAAGAAGAGATGTCTGATTCGGGTGAGATGATCGACGAGCTGCGTAGCCAGGTGTTTGATGATCGCGTTTACGCCTTTACACCTCGTGGTGATGTGGTTGATTTACCCATGGGAGCCACGCCGCTCGATTTTGCCTACCATATTCACTCTGAAGTGGGGCATCGCTGCATCGGTGCCAAAGTCGCGGGTCGTATTGTTCCATTTA
>NZ_CAWNIB010000132.1:0-4891 GCF_963874405.1 Vibrio sp. V08_P9A1T1 | reverse complement strand
ATTTATAGGAGAGATAAAATGTCATTGGATAATGTCGATTCATTTTGATTCAGTGGAAAAGTGTCAGACCCGATCTGGACTGTTCTTCTATGGGAGTCATTGGACGTTTACGTCGAACCAGTAATGTCTGGAAGAGTAAAATGGATAAGGTGTTTAAAGAACATGGGTTAAGCAGCATCGAGTTCGATATTTTAGCAACGATGCGTCGAAGCGATCCTTCCGGTATTACACCAACAGAGTTATATAAGACACTCATGCTTTCTTCAGGCGCTGTAAGTACGCGTTTAGATCAGTTAGTAAAAAAAGGATTGGTAGGGCGTATTTATAGCGAACACGACCGGCGAAGCTGCAAAGTCACTTTGACCTCAAAAGGTGTTAAGTGTGTTGATACTGCGTTAAACGATCATGTTGAAAACATGGATAAAATGCTGAATGTATTGACTAAAAAAGAACAAGATCAACTTGCTGATTTACTACGCAAGGTATTGATTTATGAGGAAAACGAATAAAGAGAATTTTGGGGGTTGTAGTGGATATAACATGTTTCAGCAAACTATATCGCTCATCATAAATAGCATACTCTCAACGCTCACGAAACTAATTCCCTCCCCTTCAAAGGGAGGGGTGTTTCTTGTTGGTTGCTAGCAGCACCCCCTCCTAACCTCCCCCTGAAAGGGGGAGGAACATAACGGGGCAAAAGTGTGTTGACGGCTCGCTAATCACTTTACTCTGAAACACACTCAAAATGATAAACGTTAATGCATTCATTCAAAGTTATAACTTTACGCCCTCACTGTAACTCTATGATTTTTATCAAACTATATACCGACTGATAAATTCTCCAACACCTTATCGATGTTTTCTGTACCGTTAGGCTTCAAACTCCTACAATGCAAGGCAGAGGGTCGGTGAAGGCTAAACTTTCACTTTTACATATTGAATACTCAACAATGCATTTGATTGCATTGGTACCGTCATCATTCAAAAGGAATAGTATGTTGAGCAAAGGATGGATATTGCTTGCCGCCGCAATCATCAGTCAGGGAGCATGGGCACTCGCTCCTTGCGGGCCAGACAGTGGCATCGGGGACTGGTGCAGCCTGGATATTAATCAGCTACACCCCACTCAGGCCGGGGTTGGTCAACAACAAGTTGATAAAACACAAGCCAAACTGGCGACAAAAAGCCCAGCACAACTTAAGAAGTACATGAAAAAGAAAAAGATCCCGGTAATCGTAGATGCTGATGGCCAGTATTGGTTGGTTGACCGACATCATCTAACCAAGGCGCTTTGGCAGCAAGGTGTGAAAGAGGTGACCGTCCACATCCTTGCTCACCTCGACAACAAGGAGAGCTTTTGGCAAGACATGCAAGGCAACCACTGGACATGGCTGCGCGATGAAAAAGGAGCCCCGCTAACTCCCGATCAATTACCTGCACACATAAGTAAGCTACCCGACTACCCCTACCGCTCTTTGGCAGGTGAACTACAAGATGCCGGTTATTACAGCAAGCATGAACAGGTTTATTTTGTTGAGTTTGCTTGGGCTAGCTGGCTTGGGGAGCAAATGAATTGGGTGCCGGTCAATGCGAGTACGCTCCCAGAACGACTCGAACAAGCTGCACAACTGGCATGTAGCTCAGCAGCTAAGGCTCTGCCTGGTTACCCCGGAGAGCAGTGTTCAACTATGCACCACCTCATCAACACGGCAAACTAAGGTTCTATCGCAAAGCGTGATTTAAATAAGACTCATCATTTTGAAGATACAATTAGCCTGCGAGCAAACAAATAGCTCGTAGGGCGTTGTTCGATAAGATGAATATGTATTTTGTTACAAATCGCCCTCTTGTCTTGTGGTTCAGTCAATGATTTACTGTCGCTTCCCTAGCAACAGAGGCTTTTATTGACAATGGACGACCCCTTCAGGCGACCAATATTTACTGATTCCCCCCTTTACCGTGCCCCCTTACTTAAGGAGGCCACATGTTAGAACTCTTCCTACTACCCGAAACTTGGGCGATATTTGCCACACTGCTTGCTTTAGAAGTGGTTCTTGGCGTTGATAATGTAGTGTTCATTTCCGTCTTATGTGAACGACTCCCCGTTCAGCAGCGGCCGCTTGCGCGTAACTTAGGCATTTTGTTAGCGGTTACCGCTCGGATTGGTTTGGTTTTTTCTATCAGTTGGCTGATGTCGTTAACTGCACCGATAGTCGTTTGGTTTAGCAACGAATTATCTGGACGAGATTTTATCCTCATCTTCGGCGGTGCTTTTCTGTTATTCAAAGCAGCAAAAGAGTTGTGGAACTGGCTGATGCCTGATGAGCATTCACATACGACGACAGTGAGTGCTGGCCTTGCGGTCGTGTTACTGCAAATTGTCGCGGTTGACGCGGTATTTTCCATGGATTCGGTAATCACTGCGGTGGGTCTAACTAACGACATTCCTATCATGGTCGCGGCCATTTTAGCGTCTGCGGTGATCATGATATTAACCGCAGCGCGCATTAACGCCTTAGTCACCCGTTATCCGGGTTTTAAAACGCTGGCATTACTGTTTTTAATGATGCTGGGCGGTTTGTTAATCGCGGAAGGTGTTGAGCTGCACATCAATAAAGGCTACGTCTATTTTGCGATGGCGTTTGGTTTGGCAATGGAGATTTGTCATATTCAATGGGCGAAGAAACAAGCAATCCAGATTAAGCAGCTACGTCCGTTAAAGCTATATACGTCTACGTCAAAGCTACATACGTCAAAGCTACATACATCAAAACCATATTCGTTAAAAAGGCCCATGCCTTTACTAAGGTCAAAGTCCTCAGCACATTGAAGAGATAATTAATATCAGAAGGGCGAACAGCAACGTCGCCCTTTCTTCTATCCGAATACTATTGACGTTAAGCTAATTTACGCACACTAAATTGGCTCATTAACGCTTTTAAATCATTGGCTTGCTGTGATAAATCATTACTAGCGTTAGCGGTTTCTTCTGTGCTCACTAATACTTTGTCGCCTGAATCACGAATACCTAACAAATTTTGGCTGACTTCTTCAGCACTCACGGCTTGTTGCTCGCTGGCGGAGGCGACTTGCAAGTTCGATTGCATCAGTTCGTCTAACGCTCCCGCTATCGAATAGAGCTGAGCTTTTGCACTATCGACGAGTGTTGATGATTCGCTGATCTGCTGGTCATTATCTTCTATCGATTTTGCAGCAATTTGAGCTTTATTCACCAACACTTGGATCAAACTGCTGATTTCATGAGTCGCTTCTTGGCTGCGAGAAGCCAAAGCGCGCACTTCATCAGCCACAACCGCAAATCCTCTTCCTTGTTCACCCGCCCTTGCCGCTTCAATTGCAGCGTTGAGTGCCAACAAATTGGTTTGCTCTGAAATCGAATCAACCACTGAAACGAAATTCTGAATTTTATGTGTGCTGTCTTGTAACTCTAAGATCATTTTCTGTGAGTTAGCCGCGTTAATCACCAATTGATGGGAGATTTTTTGTGTCACATCTGTCGTTTCACAAGCCGCTTTAACGCTGTTATCTGCACGAGTAGTCGACTCCGCAGCACCTTCAGCGTTACTCGCCACTTCTGTGATCGTTGATGCCATTTGCTCCATTGCAGCCGCAACTTGCTGAGTGCTCTCTTGCTGTACAAGCATCGCTTTACGGTTATTCTCTGCCAACACATTTAATTCCGTCACCAGCCCTGCAATGCTGTTTGCTCTTTGAATCACCTCACCAACGGTTTTACTCAACGAGTCCGCCATGGTGTTCATACTTTGCGTCAACTGGCCGATCTCATCTTTTGACTCTGGCACAATGTGCTGATCAAAATGACCATTTGCCATTTTAGCCGCTATATTTCTCACTTTTAGCACAGAGCGAACAATTTGACGGCTGAGTAACGTCCCCATCACAAGGCCAAGAATTATCGAAACGACAGCTAATGTTATTGTGCCCTGCAATGCTCTGTGTTCTTCATCCTCAGTAATGAGAATAGAGGTTGCTGTTTTTTGCTCTAAATCGCGTAGAAAATGTTCAATTTCGGTATTAAATGCCTCTTGCATTTTTTCTAGCACGAGCACTTGTGGCGCAAGTTGTTCTACTGGCTCATTACTATTTAAGCGCTTGAGCAACTCAAATAAAGCCACCTCATACTGATAGTAATGACTTTCTAACGCTTCAAATGTTTGGTATCGGTTTTGACTCTCTTGATCAACACCCTTCGCTTGACGATGCTTCTTTGCATCACTGAGTATTTGCTTCGCTTGTGTCAATTCAGACTCCAACACTTTTGCGATGTTTTCTGTCTTCTGAGTAAGGTCTTTCAGCGCTTGTGAGTTGCCTTCGACAGGGATTTTAGCCAGTCGAAAAGCCTTTTCTAACACGATAGAGCTTTCCAACTGTTTGATGGTGATATCCGACGTCAACCGGATTAAAGGAATACTTTCATCCGCGATTTCTTCAATTTCGAGCGCAATACGATTCATTTTTAAAGCGCTAAAGCTTGCAACACCAACAATTAGGCACAGCATTAGCGTAATTAGCGAAATCATTTTTTGGGTAATCGATAAGTCTTTAATCCACTGCATAAATGCGCTCTCCAAACACAACCATTAAAGCCATTCGTTTATATGAATATTGTTATGCTGTTAAAGATAGTTTAGTAAAACCTAAAACACACTATTTCTAATACTAAGTAACTAGAGGTCATATCTGTTCAAGCGAGTAGAAAACTCTGCTTTTACTTATCAGTCAGTGTGTTAAAGACAAAAGCCCGAACGCTTGGGTTCAGGCTTTAAGATAGGGAACAAGGTCTACGGCGTTAGATGCGCTCTACACATTCACGAGCAATTACCAGCTCTTCATTGGTTAGGTTTATATT
>NZ_CAWNIB010000131.1:0-4892 GCF_963874405.1 Vibrio sp. V08_P9A1T1 | reverse complement strand
CCATCATGGATAGTTTAAGGGGCAAGGAATGTTTTCGTTTCTGGTCAAGCGCCTGTTTCAGGCACTGATAGTGATGTTTGTGATCAGTCTGGTGGCGTTTGCCATTCAGGATAACTTAGGCGACCCATTGCGTGAGCTTGTTGGGCAGTCTGTTTCAGAAAGCGAGCGCCAAGCGCTGCGCGATGAACTTGGACTGAATGATCCTTTCATTGCCAAATATACTCGTTTTATTACGGCCGCGGTGCAGGGTGATTTAGGCACGTCCTACTTTTTCAAACGTCCTGCGGTAGACGTTATTCTCGATAAATTAATCGCAACGTTAGAGCTTGTGCTCGGTGCGACCGTAATCATCATTGTCTGTTCCATTCCATTAGGGGTTTACACAGCCATTCATCCCAAAAGCTTCTTTACCAAAGTGGTGATGGCGGGCAGCAGTATTGGTATTTCTATCCCAGTGTTCTTAACTGCGATTATGTTGATGTACGTTTTCTCGATCACGTTAGGTTGGTTACCATCGTATGGACGAGGGGAAACCGCCAATTGGTTGGGTTGGGAATCTGGCTTTTTCACGGCTGATGGATTAGCACACTTGGTGCTGCCTTGTGTTTCACTGGCGTCGATCATGCTGCCGCTGTTTATTCGTTTAGTGCGTTCTGAAATGTTGGAAGTGCTGAGCTCGGAATACATCAAATTTGCTAAAGCTAAGGGCTTGGCATTGAACAAAATTTACTACCAACATGCACTTAAAAATACCATGTTACCGGTGCTAACCGTCGGCGGTGTACAAATTGGGACTATGGTGGCCTACACCATCTTAACCGAGACTGTTTTTCAGTGGCCGGGTACGGGCTTTCTTTTCCTTGAAGCGATCAACCGAGTTGATACTCCGCTGATCACCGCTTACGTCATATTCGTTGGCCTGATTTTCGTTGTGACCAACACCATTGTCGATCTGTTATACGGTCTGATTAACCCGACTGTGAACCTTACTGGAAAAGGAGCTTAATCATGAGCCAATTTGCTGCTGCTCCATCTCGTTGGGAGCGTTTTAAACAGTCTGATTTTTTGTACTATTTCTTGCGTGATAAAGTGGCGATGACCAGCTTCGTCATCTTTTTGGTATTCTTAACTTTGTCTGTCGCTGCGCCACTCATTGCCCCCAGTAACCCGTACGACCTATCATCGATTGATCTGATGGATGCAGAATTACCTCCCTCTTGGATGGAGGGAGCCGATGAGCGCTTTGTTCTCGGCACGGATGAGCAAGGGCGCGATATTTTGTCGACCATACTGTATGGTTCGCGTCTATCACTGACGATTGGCTTTTTGGCGGTCGGTTTACAGTTGCTACTTGGTATCGTGATTGGCCTTTCTGCTGGCTACTTTGGTGGACGTATTGATAGCTTTTTGATGCGTTTTGCTGATGTACAGCTATCGTTTTCAACCATGATGGTGGCGATCATTGTTTCGGCAATTTTCAAAGCCAGTTTTGGGAGTGAATTTTATAGTCAGTATGCGGTTGTGATGCTGGTGGTGATTATCGGCGTGGCTGAGTGGCCACAATACGCGCGGACAATTCGTGCGTCAGTGCTTGCCGAGAAGAAAAAAGAGTATGTGGAAGCGGCTCGTGTGATGGGTTTTAAATCGCCACGCATCATGTTTCGCCATATTTTACCTAACTGTTTATCGCCTATTTTGGTTATCTCAACTGTGCAAATTGCCAATGCGATCATGTCTGAAGCGGCACTCTCTTTCCTAGGTTTAGGTTTGCCAGTCGATCAGCCATCATTGGGTGCTTTGATTAGCATGGGCTTTAACTACATCTTCTCTGGCGCTTGGTGGATTACGGCTTTCCCTGGTTTTGTACTAGTCACATTAGTGTTGGTGATCAATCTGTTGGGTGACTGGCTACGCGATGTTTTTAACCCAAAAATTTACAAAGGGTGATGTGGCAATTGATTTTTGCTAAAGAAAATCCCTAAACTAAAAGCCGCCGTCAAATGCGGCTCTTTTTTTGCTAGTATTTTTGTTATACCCAACCCAAATCCATTGAACTAGGGAACATTGAATCGGTAATGTTGTCACTACTATTAAGCAAGTATATGGACTCAATATGATGACCCTGATGCGGAAAACGACCCTGTGTGTGACATCAAGCCTAACGGTGTTGGCGTCGCTGGCTTTATTTCAACCCGCTTGGGCGGACGATTTTCTTTGTGATGCGACTCAAGCTTCTGTCGATCAGCTGCCCATTCTTGATAAAGCATGCCCAATAGGGCAAGGTTTATGGGGAAAGAAAAAGCCCAAAGGGCAATCATCCACTTTTTGGATTCAGTGTGGTGTGTTAAATAAGCCATTATCTTTGCTGAAAGCCAAAGCGTTTTATACCCATATTTCTACCGATGTATGGCTAAAACCAGAAGCGAAAACGTATCGTTGCTTAATCGGTCCTTATACTGATTATGAGCAAGTAAAAAAAGAACTGCCTCTTATCCAGCAAATCCCCGGTTACAAAGAAGCTTTCATTCGTGAGGTTGTCAAAGGGCGCGCACAGTCTAGCTCGCCGATAAAAAAGACAACTTCCGCTCAAGCAACGTCTGCCGCAAAACAAATCACCAAAAAGTCTTTACCGAAACCACAAGTGGAAATGGCGAGTTCGCCATTATCAACGAAACCATCAACCAAAGCGCCAGCTCTTAATGTTCCGCCAGCGGTTGAAATTCGTTTGAGCACCACCGCAAACGGTTTGCAGTTTGTGGTGCCTCATTTACGTTCGAGTGATGAACAGTTCTATATGGAACATGGCCTAGCATGGAGCCGCCTAAACTATGAGGTGGCAGAAAAAACCTGCCAAAAAATGGCGATGCGCTTGGTAACGGAAGAAGAGTGGCAACGCCTTTTGGATTCAAAACAGATGGACAGTAACCAATGGCCAATGCACTTACCTTATTGGGGATGGTCGCAAAAAGGGCTTTTTACCAACGGTAAAGTCAGCCAACTGAAAGGTTCCTCATTACTCAATGTGATTTGCGTTAAATAAGTGTCTCAGTTTGCCGTCAGAAATGGCGGCAGCGCTACTCTTTCTTTCCCTCTTCGAGTAATTGTAGATAGCGTTGTTCGATAAAATCTTTTTCTTTACTGATGTGATACAACTGTTTTTTCATCGCTTCGACATCGACAGAAGTGCCACCTTGTTTGGCTTGCTCTTTGTATTTCTCAATGGTCTCTAGTAGTTCTTTTTTCTCGGCTTGATAATTTTTTGCCATTTCGTAGAAATCACCTGCTTTACTGATCTTAATGTATTCCGCTTCTAACTGTTCAAACTCTTTTTCGATGGTGGCTTTTTCTTCTTTCAAACTGTCAACGGTATCAGTTTGAGCAAAGAGTTTTTTACGAGTCACTCGTAGCCCTTTCACACTTTTATCGAGATCGCCTTTCAGTTTGCGGATCAACTTATGCGATTTACTCAATTTCTCATTGAGCTCATCAATTGAAGCCTGATCTTCGGCACTAATGCCCTGAGAAGAGGAATTTTTGATGAGAGAAACCTGTTGCTCGAGCGCTTTTTGAATGATGATTAAATCATTCAGAGTCGAGCTATGCTCTGCGGTGTAGTTCAACGCATTTTCAACGGATTGTTGGCATAAATGAAGCGTGTCTTCATCGCTATCACTTTTACTACGAGTAAAACCATGCGCAAATTTCCTAAATTCACGCAGGATCAGCAGTAGGATAAAAAACCAAGCCAACAAGATAATAAGCCCGAGATCGATCGCTAAGAGCGATAAAACCTTTTCGGTGAGGAACTCTTGTATTGGCATCACATAAACCCACTTTTGTTGCTGTATTTTCAGGTAAGTTTAGTTGTTGTAAAAAAATGTGCCTATACTTTGAACAAGTTAGGTCATAGAAAAATGTGCTGTGAAGATTCTCATTGTTGATGACAGTAAAGCGACACTTGAAATAGTCAGACGAGCCTTAGAGGCGTTTGGCTACCGACGTTTGTCCATTCAAAAGGCAGACAATGGTAAGGCCGCACTCAAGCTGATTGGCAGTTGGCAGCCGGATATTGTCTTAACAGATTGGCACATGCCCGGCATGACGGGGCTGGAGTTGACACAAGCGATAACCAAACGTAAGCTCGGGATAAAAGTGGCAATGCTCACCACGGTGGCCGATGAGCAACAAATCAAACAGGCGCTTGAAGCTGGAGCGTCGTTTGTGTTATCGAAACCGTTTGACGATGGTGAACTGCACCAAAAGTTGCTTCCTTTAGTGCAAGGAGCGGAAGAGAGCTGCATTGAATTAGATGAAATGGTCGAGCTGCAAGATGAGTTGGCTTTACCAAAGCTTTCGCAGCTAGAGAAGCTGCTAAAAAGAGCGGTAGGTGCTGATATCGTGCTGAATAATATTCGTCGCCAATCATTTGATGAGAGTAAAATTCCTTGTTTGATGGCCATCTATGAAGATGGCGAAACGCAAAAGCCGCGCGCGGTGGCACTGCTTGATATCTACGCCGTTTGTGTCTTTGCTAAAGGCAACCCCAGCATTACCAAAGAGCAACTACAACAAGCGGTACACAGCAAAATGGTCAGTAAAGATATTCTCGATACTTGCCAGAAAGTATTAAGTGCTTCCGCATTAGCGTTTCTTGATAATCAAACCCGCAAAAGCTTGAAGTTAAAAAATATCAGTTTTATCCCTCAATCGTTTGAAAAGCTCGAAACCCTATTTGCCAAAGAAGCGGATAAACGGGTCGATTTTTCCTGCCAAATGGGGGCGTTAGCCCAAGGGAAAATTACTTTGGTGGGATTTTAGAAAATAGAAGGTTTTGAGTGAGCTCAAAACCTTCTATTTATTTATAGGTAATAGGATTTTCCCTTGATTATTAA
>NZ_CAWNIB010000130.1:0-5011 GCF_963874405.1 Vibrio sp. V08_P9A1T1 | reverse complement strand
GCTCATGATAGATCCTTTAACGTAGACAACCATTTTTTACAACTGGCGCTAAGGCTAATTGATAACTATAAAAAATACATCCGATTTTTATTAAAGGATCAGCTTTTATCAAATCAAAGACAATCACATTGACTAAGAATTAATAATAAAAAATTTATTCAACTAATAATTTCCCGAAAATTTAATTCAATCACCACCGCCCAAGGCGGTGATTTAGGGATGATAAAAATAAGCTAAAGTTTACTTTTGCCTAGCCAATTTAATTCTTTCGCTTTATTTTTTCATTAAGTAGTAGCCAAGCATAACGACTATTAGTCACTAAATAACGCTTCCACATTCTTCCAGGTTCTTGTAACACACGATATAACCATTCCAACCCAGATTTTTGCATCCATAAGGGTGCACGAGAAACATGGCCTGCGACAACATCAAATGTTCCCCCTACCCCCATCACAAATAACACACCCAACTGCTCTTGCCAGCGGTTGATAAAATTCTCTTTTTTCGGTGATGTGATCGCAACAAACAGAAGTTTTGCACCTGACTGACGGATCTTTTCAACTATCGCGTGTTCATCATCCCAAAAATAGCCATGGTGATATCCCGCAATCACTAATTGTGGATGCTTTGCCTGCATAGCCGCAGCCGTTTTTTCAACAATCTCCGACTTTGCGCCTAGGTAGAATACTGGCAATTGAGCTTGCGCAGCCATAGCATTTAGCTCTAGAAACAAGTCAACACCAGCCACTCGCTCCGGCACTTTGTGGCCTAAAAAACGTGCGCCCCAAACTACACCCATCCCATCGATATTGATCATGTCACACTCGGTCACGGAATGAGCCAATTCAGGATCCTTACGCATATTGACCAACTTAGCGACATTGACCACTACATGCTGCGTGAACTCTTGTCGTAAAATGCGATCGCGGATCAGAGCAACGGTTTCACTCATCGAAGCCACATCCATTGGGCTACCAAGAAAATTAATGCGTTTCAATCGGTTATTCCTCATTGGTAATTCTTAAATAAAAACGGAATGAAAAGTACATCCACGCTTGGGTCCAGCGCGCGTAGTGAATTCGGTTAACCCAACGTTTGTTACGTTGATAAACAAACTGATCCCGCTCGGGCATGTACAGCGTTTGAATAGCACGCTGAATGACGCGTTTAACCAAAACAACATCACTCTCCTCGCCTCCAACACTGAGTAAGGTAATAATTGCCTGTGATACTGAATGCGGATCCAGTGGATAAGGATTGTTGTGGTAATACTTGGCGGTTCCATCGGCTTCAAACAGATGCTGTTTGTAAAAATGAAAACCGCGTGCAATCACCTCATCAAATTCCTTTGTCGCTAAAGTAGTTCGTATAAGGTGTAGCGCTTCTAAGTTGTAGCCCGTATGAAATCCGTCAATAAACACATGATGATGACGAGTACCATAGGCCCAGCTGCCATCGGCAGCTTGAGCTTGAGCACTATTACGCGCAATGCGTAATGCCAACTCAGTGTAGTCTGGGCGAGACGTTTCTCGACCGACCACGGCCAGCCAAGCTGCCGCCCACAAACTGGCGTTGTGCACAAACGCCGTTTCCCCGGGGATATACGCAAAAAACTCCCCGCTCTCATTTTGAGTCAATAAATGGCCAGCAATAAAATCACCACTGCGCAGCGCCAACTCGACCCAGTCAGCTCGCCCCGTCAGTTGCCCCAATTGGTGTAAGGCACGGCTGACATAGACTGTCGTGATCACATTTGGCTTCCCCTTAGGAACAAAGAATGCACGCGCTTTCCAATCAAAATGATACCCCCAACAGGCGCCATGCCAGATTTGCTCATCACAACGCTGAGTCACTAGCCACTGCGCAAGTTGCTCCGCTTCTGTTAGTAAAGCGGGGGCTTTTGTCACTTGATACTCTTCGAGCAACCCGAGAATAAACAGAGCCACGCCTTTGGGGTTTCGCGCTTTGGGCACACCTAGCCATGGCCGAAGATTAATGGGAGAGCATTTGAACAACTGGATCCATGCTAAGCCAAAAGTCGAGTCTTTGCTTATCGGCAAGCGCTTGAACCAGCTTGAATTGAGTCCATCAAAAGGGTCATATCCAGCGAATTGTTCTGTACGAGCTTTATTCAATAAACATTGGCTAATGTCAGCTACAGTCGTCGATTTCATGATTTTAATAGCTCATCGTAGAGTGTTTGTAGACGCGGGATCACCGCCTGCAAAGAGAAGTTTTCGGCAAACTTTTGTTTAGCGGCCGTAGCAATACGTCGATTTTCCGCACGTTGCTCAATCAAATCTCCTAGTGCTTGCGCTAAAGCAACCACATCGCCAGCCTCAATTAAACGCCCTTGTTCACCATCGCTGATCGCATCAGGAATCCCACCCGCTCGACTTGCTACCACGGGAATACCTGCCGACATGGCTTCTATCACTCCCATTGGAAAGCCTTCGTTATAGCTGGGTAAGCAATAAATATCCGTTTGAGTCAATAAGTTGGTCTTCGCCTCACCAGCAATCCAGCCTAAACAGTACACAGAATCAGCGAGCCCCATTTTATTAGCCATAGCCTGATAAATTTCAATATCGCCATCGCCAGCGAGATAAAGCTTCGCCTCAGGACAACGCTGTTTGACTAACGCAAAAGCTTGAATCAGGTCACCCACACCTTTGCGCGTGCCCAAACGACCAAGGAAGGCAATACGACCTGGCTGAGCAAGATGGCGATCTAAAGCCAAACTGGGTACAGCGTTATACAGCACAGAAACACCTTGTGTTCGTCCTATCACCTCTTGTAGCCATGTCAGCCATTGAGTGGATAGTACCAGTACATGATCAGCTAGAGCAAAAGTACGTCGAATGTGAGTTTGCTGATCCACATTGCACTCATCTCGATAGAAATCACGAAACTCGGCACCATGCAAATGCAAAATAACCTTACCTTTCAAAAGATTAACCAGGCGAACAATCACAGATTTACGTCGATAGCTACCTCGTGATGACATGTGAATATGCACAAGGCCAACTCGGTAACGTACAAAGCAGTACAACAATTGGCAGAGAGCCAGCATAAAGCGTAATGTCATTCGCCATTTCTGTCCGTGGTCTAAACTTGAGTGTGAAGCAATCAACTTGATTTGGTTTTCCTCTAAAAAACCGCAATCAGCGTACGTTGAAACCACAGTTGCCACGCCACCTTGACCTTTCAGGTCAGTGGCGACCATTAGATTAATCGCTTTTCTCACAACACATCCTTGATAGTACAGATAGCTTGTCGAATCTTACCATTCCCGGTACGCTCAAGCGCTGCCACCATTTCTATGGTGACAATTAACGAGCTTCCTAAGCGAGCTTGAGTATTACCGATTAACTTTTGTTGCTGCTCTTCATTAAATTGCTCAGCATCCGCCACCACTTTAACCACAATCTGTTCACGTTCACTCTGAACAAATTGGCATGCTATAATCCCAGTGACACCTTTAGGTATATGGTTCAGGATATGCACTTTTTGACCATCTTCGCCGACGAGATAATCACCAACACGTCCCTTAATATGTTCAATTATTGGGTAGAATCTCCCACATGGACACTGCTTCTCGTCAGACAATACGACATGGTCACCAGTTTTGTACCTGACTAGAGGAAAGTAGCTATTATTGAAATTAGTGCCGACAATTTCATGAGTACCATTTCCCGCATCTAAAAATTCAACATGTGAGTAATCGGTGAGAACGTGATAACGACCATGCTCACAATTAGCAATTGCAGCAACCCTTTCAAATAGGCCATACCAATCAAACACTTTGCAGCCAAAGCGCGTCTCAATAACTTGGCGATCTTCTGCAGACAAAGACTCTGATGAAGTGATAATGGATTTGAGCTTCGCCGGATAATAACTTTGGTTAGCCTCTAAATAGCGGGCTAAAGTAGCAATCGAAGAAGGATATGCTTGAATCACTTCAACTCCAAAATCGACCATAGCTTGCAGATAACTAGGTATCGTTTGCGATGTAAGATGGAAAGATGAAAGCACTATCATCTGTTCAAACCAGGAGTAGCGCCAAAACGACCCTTGTTTTTGACTCAATGGCACCACCATATCGCCCCTGATCCACGCTCGTTTATCACCTTTACGATACCCCGCCCAAGCCAACTGTCTTTCGACAAAGGCTTGCTCACGAATAACTGAATTCATGTCTTGCAAAATAGTCAGAGGCGTGCCGGTTGTACCACTTGTAGCCCCTTTCACTACCACAGAAGGTTTGTTCTGCGAGATAAACTGCTCGTGGTCATGACGCAATACCGCTTTATCCAGATATGGAAAAGCCTCAAGCTCAAGATTGAGTAAGTCTAAATTCTGATAAAACGGTACATGATTACGAGCATTAGCTAAGGTGTTTTGAAGCTTATCTTGTTGGTAATCGCCTAAATGGGTGCGCGAAAACTCATTAGCCTGGATCTCTTTTAGAACGGCGCGCATCTCGCCGTTTTCTCTGACCATTTTACGTGAAAGCGCCCGCACAGAAAGCATGACATTTTGCAGCCAGATTGGCGCCTTAACATAGATTGAACTGGTAAACATCAGTAAAAATCCTTTGCATTAATACCCGTTTTGATCACTTTGGCTGGAACTCCAACTACGACGCTATTAGCGGGCACGTCGTTAATAACAACTGCATTAGCTCCAATCACTGAGTTTGAACCAATATTCACGGCTCCTAATACTTTTGCTCCAGTTGCAATAAAAACATCATCGCCAATTACAGGAACTTCTTTTGCTCTGGAGCGACCACCTATAGTTACATTCGTGCCAATAACGCAGTTAGAACCTATCTTAACATGCTTATGAATAACTACTCCGATACCACCATATCCCAAAATAGTCCCCTTACCTATTGAGGTCTGGCTATAAATAACACAGTTATGAATCAAGCGGATCAATAAATCGCATAACTTAGGGAATGCAGGTATATTTTTTTGTAGCACCAGCTACCCAATCGATATAATTT
>NZ_CAWNIB010000129.1:0-5013 GCF_963874405.1 Vibrio sp. V08_P9A1T1 | reverse complement strand
GGCATGAACTGGTTAGCCGATAAGTTGCGTGACTATTTGTTTGATTTTTAATTTTCGTTGTTTAGCTTTCAAGATGCCCACATTTTGAACAACACAAAGCAAAGACAGTCAGCGTCAATTATCCTGACAGGCAAATAAGCTCATAACCAATTGTTTTAATTAAAAATAAACTTACTTCCCAATATTCAAGCCAACGACCAATGCACTTAGAGATTGTCAAAACCGTGCTTTAAGCCAAAATAACAGCATGTTTTCAACAGGTAGTCTTTTATGTGTGCTCGAACAAGAAATAATGAAAATCGCATTTTGACGATTTCGGCCCTTTTAGCTTCTGGCTTTGCTGGTGGCGGACTTGTGGTTGGTATGCTTGTCGGTTCACTGGTTATCGTGTTTGACGGTGTGTATTCACTGGTTAGTTTGCTGTTAACATTATTGTCGCTGGTGGCGTCACGCTACATTCGTAAACCTTCTGACTCGACTTTTCCCTTTGGACGCGCGGTGCTAGAACCTGCGGTTATTGCTATCAAAGCCAGCGTTATTTTGTTAGTCGTGAGTTATTCGTTGTACTCGGCTGTCATGGCATTGTTTAGCGGTGGTCGAGAAGTGGATGCTTCTATCGCAACTGTTTTTGGCACAGTGAACGTGATTGGTTGTGCGATTGCGTGGTGGTTCATGGTCAACAAGAGTAAACGTTACTCTTCTGGTTTGATTGACGCTGAAGTAAAACAGTGGCAAATGGACACGCTATTAAGCGTCGCGGTAACGGTCGGTTTCATTGCCGCTTGGTTGATGACCTTGTCTCCTTGGGCAAAATATGCCGTCTATGCAGACCCAATCATGATGCTATTAATGTCGTTTTATTTTATCAAAGTGCCTTATGACATGCTTAAATCGGCAACGCGTGAATTGTTGATGATGTCACCAAGCAAAGAGATTTGTAAAACCGTGGATCAAGGTGTCATTGCCGTAGGTGAAGAATCAGAGCAAGATATCGAGTTGACTGCGGTGACTAAAGTCGGTCATGAGCTGTGGGTCAATGTCGATATTCGCCCTGATGAGAATGAAATGATTGCACTCGAAGATATCGAAAGTACTCGTCGCTCGCTACATAAGCGTTTATCAAAGCTGCCATTCGTACTGCAATTAACCATGAACGTGGCTCGTTAATCAGTCTCAATTAAACGGAAAAAGCCCTCTCGTTCCCGAGAGGGCTTTTTTTATACATAGCAAAGCTGTTGCGATGTCAGGCTATTGGCATTTTCTCTTGCACCGTCGATTGACGTTCTCTGGTCGCCCACCAACAAATTAAAGAACCCATCGTCACCATAATCACACCTTGCCAAAAGCTTAGCCCAAGCGCTACACCTAAGATTAGCGATGAAAGCAAGGTTGAAATCACTGGCGTAAAATAAGAAAGAGTCGCCAATAGAACCATGTTGCCACGCAAGATTGCCACATTCCAAAGTGCATAACCGCTGCCCATCACCACACCCGTTAACGCTAAATTCAAGGTTGCTGGAACGGTAAACACTAAAGTGCTTTCGCTGCTAAGAAAATACTTAATCCAGAGGGCGATAGCCGTAGCCATAAAGAACAGGATAATGGCATTTTGTCCATTGGCTAATTGTTTGGTGATATTGCAATAAACAGCCCAAATAATCGCCCCGCCAAACGCCATGCTATAGGTTAAGGGATTAGTCGCAATATTGGCTGATATTTGCATCACCGAAAACCCACTATCACCAGTAATGGTCCAAGCAACCCCAACAAATGCGAGCGCAACGCTTGGATACACCAGAATATGGACGGGTTTACGGCTGAGAAATACCGCAAACAACACCGTCAAGGCTGGCCACAAATAGTTAATCACCGCCATCTCGAGCGCTTGATGGCGATCATTGGCCATACCTAACGCTAATGCTAAGCAGATTTCGTAGCTCACAAAAAGCGCGCCACCGATCAGAACATAACGCAGAGAAAAGTGTTTGAATTTAGGCACACCCATGACAAGCATCAGAAATACTGAGCTCACAGTGTAAATCAGTGCCGCCCCACCAATTGGGCTAAATTGCTCGGTGACTGTTCTGATTAGCCCCATTAGACAGCTCCACAGCAAGATAGCCGCAACACCAAATAGTGTATGTTTATGCTGCTTCAATGATGCCCTTCCTTAACTGAACTATGCAGGTCAGATGTTCCATTCATTTCTTTTAATGAACGGAGCACTCTCGCTGGTGTGCCTCCGACTAGGCTATCAGCTGGCACATCCTGATTGACCACTGAATTTGCCGCGACAACCGAACGCGCACCAATCGTGACTCCTTGATTAATCACAACGTTGCCACCAATCCATACGTCATCTTCAACCGTAATCGGCTTACAAAATGTTTCCCACAAGCGGCGGCTGCGATAATCCAAAGCATGCGCTGGTGTATAAAACTGGGTGTTAGGGCCAATCAAAACATGATTACCAATCGTGATTTTAGCGCCATCAAGCATAGTGACATTCATGTTGATAAAGGTTTCATCACCAATGGAAATTGTTTCACCGAATTCACAATAGAAAGGAGGCTGCACCACACTTTGTTGGCCAATTTGACGATATAGCTGAGTTTGCAATTGATGGCGGGCTGTAGCATCGGCACATTGGTTGATCTGCAACAGTAAATGTCCTGCTTTGCTACGAATGGCTTCCATTTCTGGGTCTGCACCGTCAAACACCATACCATTCATCATTTTTTCCATTTCGGTCATGAGCCGTTCCTCCTTATGCATCTAGTGTATTTAGACTACTTGGATAAACAAAAGAAAAAAGAGAAAAGCTCACGGTTTCACTTTCCTCTTTAATTTCAACCAACCTGTAACGCACAGGAAAAGGCAAGATCAGAGCATATTGCTTTTTCCTAGTCTTATTGATTGAATGGCTTAAACAATCGACCAACTGTGAGTCATTGTGACACCTTTGCCTAACATTAAGCAGACAGAACAGTACTTTTCTAATGAATCGGCCGTCACTTTTTCAACGACATTAGGGTCAAGATCAACGCCTGATACGTCGAAATGGATATTGACTAGCGTAAAAATCCGAGGTGCGGTTTCACGGCGCTCAGCCGTCAATTTGGCGTTACATGCCGTGACCTGTTGATTGGCCGATTTTAAGCCATCAACCACATCCACAGAGCTACAACCTCCCGCAGCCATCAGAACCATCTCCATCGGGCTAGGCGCGGTTGCACCACCACTGCCATCCATCACCACCGAATGACCAGATTGGGATTGGCCCAAGAACTTGAAATTTTCGACCCACTTTACTTCAGCTTGCATTATTTTTGCTCTCTTCTCTGTGCGATGAAACTACAGGTTATCGGTTGGAAAAATCACGCCCGTTTGGCGGCGTATTTCTGTCAATAATTTGGAAACGGTGAGTGAGCGTAATTTGCATTGCTCATCTATTGTCTTGTTCTGTATCTGATCTGCAAATTTTTGTGCTTCGTAAAACATGCGGTTGGCGTGTTGCTCAATACTCAGATCTTGGGTTTGACCACCACGGTTAATTCTCGTGATGCGGTTGCAGGTAGAGATCATCTCAACGTGCAGTGCGGCCTCTTCACCTTGAATTTCGCTCGGCAAATAGGAGTCACTGGTTTTTGAATGCATTAATAGCACATCAAAACCGTCATATCCTAAGATCACACTGCCGTTACCATCAACCCCCGTCTCCAGTAAATGCGCTTGGGCTTGTACCGATTTAGGCTCACCAAACAGTTCAATGGCTGAGCCCAAACAGTAATAACCAATATCCATGATCGAACCATTAGAGAACTCGGGCAAAAAGGTATTGGGCATCTCACCTTTGAGATATTTAGGATAACGAGAGGAATACTGGCAGTAGCTGAGCACCGCTTTACGGATAGCGCCAATCTGCGATAGCTCTTGTTTGAGAACGGAAAAATTGGGCAAATGTGGGGTTATAAAGGCCTCGAATAATACTACGCCATGCTGTTTGGCAACTTGATACATCTGCTGTGCTAATGAGAAGTCAGAAGCCAGCGGCTTCTCACAGATAACATGTTTGCCCGCTTGCATCATTTGAATCGACTGTGGACCATGCAGTACATTCGGGCTGGCGATGTACACGGCATCCACATTGTCACTCTCACCTAGGCTCTTAAGGTCAGTAAACAAAGCAGGAGCATCGTATTTTTCGGCAAATTGTTTCGCCCTGTCCAGCGAACGGGAATAAACCGCTACTAGCTGAAATTCCCCCGTTTTTAATGCCCCTTCGATAAATTGGTCAGTAATCCAGTTGGTTCCAATAACGGCTAAGCGAATCATCATCATATCCTTTCATTATTTTCACCTATTATCTGGAGTTACTCCGCAGGAAGCAATGTTAACCTCACCACTTATTATTTTCAGGTGGCCATTATTTTCAGGTAACCAAAATAAAGAAAACCCCACTAAGCTCTCGCTTAGTGGGGTTCCAGTTCTTACTCGCAGCAATCCAGCTACTGATAAGTGCTCCCTGCATCAATTCCTTGATAGTCTGCTGATTCCCTCAGCGCATTCCCTTTCATCGCCTTCCTAGCGGTGTCCTTAACTCCGTCGTCCCGACAGATTTGTGCACTTTTCCTTTGCACCGTCCATTAACTTTCCTTGATAACCATCCTAGTTATTCAGCATCCAGCTAATGTCCTTCGCTATCCTTGCCGATCATTCTTCCTGAATTATCGAATCTTCGTCCTGAAGATGACCTATCCTTGGGTCTTTCCTGTTCCGTGTCCGCTTCCTGCTGACAACTTCAGATTACGGATTTCACTTTTTTCAGCAATCCCCCACCTGTTGTTTTTTCTCTGCCAGAAAGACACAAAATGAAAATTATCATTTAAATTCAAACAATTAAAAATTTCAATCTCTTTTTATTGCATAGCAAAACGTTAAAGTCTCACGATACGTGTAAGAGATCTCTCACAAACTTAATCCTATAATTGCCTATCGCCGCAGCTAAGATAC
>NZ_CAWNIB010000128.1:0-5043 GCF_963874405.1 Vibrio sp. V08_P9A1T1 | reverse complement strand
AAATGGCAGACAACTATAAAAGGCCGTCCAAGGATTTAGACCGTATCGATCGCAATATTTTGAATGAATTGCAGAAAGATGGTCGTATTTCGAATGTAGAATTATCAAAACGAGTGGGTTTATCTCCAACCCCCTGTTTAGAGCGTGTACGTCGTTTAGAGCGTCAAGGTTTCATTACCGGTTATACCGCGTTGTTGAATCCACAATATCTTGATGCTTCGCTGTTGGTATTTGTGGAAATTACATTGAATCGCGGTGCACCTGATGTGTTTGAACAGTTTAATACTGCGGTTCAAAAACTGGATGACATTCAAGAATGCCATCTTGTTTCGGGTGATTTTGACTATCTTCTCAAAACTCGAGTCTCTGACATGGGGGCGTATCGTAAATTGTTGGGTGATACGCTATTGCGTTTGCCCGGAGTCAATGACACTCGCACTTATGTTGTGATGGAAGAAGTTAAGCAAAGTAACCAGTTGGTTATCAAAACTCGATAACGCCAGATTGTCTGAATAGTGGTACTTCTTTCCACATTCTGACGTTCGCCAATTGGGTTTTTAACCTTGATGTGGTTAAATCACACAACAAACCGAGCGGCTTTTGCCGCTCGGACTGTTTTCACCCAAACCAACGCATCAAGCCGCAATAAACCTTGAGTGTTGGCGTTAATCAGAATCTAGGTTTATGTTCAAAGAGAACCAAAATAAAGTTGAGACCATTATTAAGACCAGCGAAGAGCCTCAGTCTTCACGCCTCAATGGATCGCAACGTCTGAAAGAGTGCGGGCTTATTGTCGCTGTGCTTGCCTCTGTGCTTCTTTCCATCGCTTTATTAACATTTAGTCCCGCCGATCCTTCATGGTCGCAAACCGCGTGGGGAGGCGATATTGAAAATGCAGGCGGTATTATTGGCGCATGGATTGCCGATACCTTGTTCTTTATTTTTGGATCGCTGGCCTACCCAATACCGCTCATGATTACCGTACTAGCATGGGTTTTTCTGCGTAAAAGAGAAGAGAATGAACCCCTTGATTTTGTGCTGTGGGGAACGCGTTTACTCGGCTTAACCATCTTGATTTTGACCAGTTGTGGCCTTGCGGATATCAACTTTGACGATATTTGGTATTTTTCATCTGGTGGTGTGATTGGGGATGTCTTAACCAGTTTGGCGCTGCCAACGCTTAATTTACTAGGCTCAACCCTAGTATTGCTCTTTTTATGGGGCGCTGGTTTTACGCTGCTAACGGGTATCTCTTGGCTAAGCATCGTGGAATGGTTAGGCACGATGAGTATTTCTCTTGGCGTTGCGTTGATCAATCGATTACGTGGTGAGAAAGATGAAGATATTGCGCCCGTTTTGTCGCCAATGGAGTTGTCACCGCTTGAATCATCATCCGCAGACTTAGCCGTTGTTGAGTCTAGTTCGCCAAATGAAGAATATGTCAAATCAGCCCTCGATGCGTTTGGGGCCGAGCAATACACGCCTGCGGTAGAGGTTGAAGAAGAGCTGGAACAGACTCACTCGCCAAGACGTTTTAATATTCACATGCCAGCGGCCAAAACTCAGGCTAACACTTCCCCTGAATTCAGTGACACTCACTCAGATGAAGCGTCATTTGATCGCAGCAAGCAACTTAGTGCAACGATTGAAGAGTTAGAATCTGTTGCGTTGGAAGAGGATGACCTTGCTCTTTCATCGGCAGACTGGGTAGATGAAAGAGCTAATGAGCATCAAGCATTAGCCAGTGCCGACCTCGATGCCAGTCAAGAAGCTCAGCAATATGCATGGGCAGAGGACGAAGAGGTAAGCGATCCGTCGCTTACGATGACAGAAGTTGATCTTGAAGTGTCGCGTGTTGAACCGGTTATTTCCAATTTGGATGTGCTGGATGAAGATGAATCAGATCAAGCGTTGGCTGCTGATCTTGATGTGATGTCAGAAGATGACGAGCCACCGTTAGGCCAGCAAGATAGCGATGTGACGGCTTTTCAGAACATGGTGTCTTCGGCTCAGGCCAATATGGCGGCCAAGCAAAACCCATTTTTAATGCAAAAAGAAACTAACCTGCCTAAACCGACGGAGCCACTACCGACGTTAGAGCTTCTGTATCACCCAGAAAAGCGTGAACACTTTATTGACCGAGAGGCATTAGAGGAGGTTGCTCGTTTGGTTGAATCTAAACTCGCGGATTACAAAATCCAAGCGCAAGTGGTTGATATCTTTCCGGGGCCGGTTATCACTCGTTTTGAATTAGATTTAGCTCCAGGCGTAAAAGTGAGCCGTATTTCTAGCCTATCGATGGATTTGGCGCGTTCTTTATCGGCAATGGCGGTGAGGGTGGTTGAAGTGATCCCCGGTAAACCTTATGTTGGTCTTGAACTGCCAAACATGAGTCGTCAAACCGTCTATTTGTCAGATGTTATAAAAAGCCGTCAATTCCAAGAAGCGAAATCACCCACGACCATCGTTTTAGGGCAAGACATTGCAGGCGAAGCATTGGTCGCGGATTTGGCCAAAATGCCGCACGTGTTGGTGGCTGGTACAACAGGCTCAGGTAAGTCGGTTGGGGTCAACGTGATGATCCTCAGCATGCTTTATAAAGCGAGCCCAGAAGACGTTCGCTTTATTATGATTGACCCGAAAATGTTAGAGCTATCGATCTACGAGGGTATTCCTCACCTGTTAGCTGAAGTCGTGACTGACATGAAAGACGCATCAAATGCTTTACGTTGGTGTGTGGGTGAAATGGAACGTCGCTATAAATTAATGTCTGTGCTTGGTGTGCGTAACATCAAAGGCTTCAATGATAAGCTAAAAATGGCTGCTGCTGCTGGCCACCCCATCCACGATCCTTTGTGGAGAGAAGGGGACAGTATGGAGAGTGAACCGCCACTGCTGGAAAAACTGCCTTACATTGTCGTGGTTGTTGATGAATTTGCTGATCTGATGATGGTGGTGGGTAAAAAAGTAGAAGAGTTGATCGCGCGTTTGGCACAAAAGGCTCGTGCTGCGGGTATTCACCTTATTTTGGCCACTCAGCGTCCATCGGTTGATGTGATCACCGGTTTAATCAAAGCGAATATTCCGACCCGCGTTGCGTTTACCGTTTCGACTAAAACCGACTCAAGAACTATTTTGGACCAAAGTGGTGCGGAATCACTGCTCGGTATGGGCGATATGCTCTATCTACCACCGGGTTCTAGCCACACGATCCGGGTTCACGGTGCGTTTGCCTCGGATGAAGATGTGCATGCGGTGGTAAACAACTGGAAAGCACGCGGTAAGCCGAACTACATAGAAGAGATCACTTATGGTGACCAAGGACCAGAAGCCTTGCTACCCGGTGAGAAGATGGAAAGTGATGAAGAAGTGGATCCGCTATTTGATCAAGTGGTTGAACATGTAGTGGAAACGCGTCGAGGTTCAGTTTCAGGTGTACAACGCCGATTTAAAATCGGTTACAACCGCGCTGCAAGAATTGTAGAGCAGCTGGAAGCACAAGGTATTGTGAGCGCTCCCGGCCATAATGGTAATCGCGAAGTACTATCGCCAGCGCCGCCGCGAGATTAATCACGGTCATTGTAGGCAACACAAACAAACAGCGCCACCCATGATGCCATGAGCGGCGCTGTTTCAATTTAGCTAGCATAAACTCTCGCCAGCCTTGCTAACGGCTATTTTTCTTGCATCAGCCCCATCAGTGCTTGTTGCGTGTCAGATATTTGTTGCTGCGCGGATGGTGTGCTGCCAATTCCCAATTGTTGTTTAGCTTCATCTTCAGAGAGACCTAAGTGGCAACACAGTAAATCAATCGCCATTTGATAGTTGCTCGTTTCAGCCATGATGCTGTCCTTTGTCCGTCGAAAATGTCTGTTTCCCATGCAATGTAGTCACTTTAGCTGGGACTCTCAATACGACCAAAGTCTTATGAGTTCAATTGCCCATCACGAGCTGTAAGGGTAGGTTAACCATCTTGCTGTTCAATAACAGATTTTAGAAAACTCGGCGTCAGACATTAAATGTTTCAATTTATCGCTTAACCTTGTTTTTCAAATCTTAGACTATATGTATATGAAAAATTGTGTAGGTTCATGCTAGCGTCGCTTGCAGCCTACACTCATAATAAGCTTTTCATTCGGAGATAAGTAATGAAGCGAGTCATGTTATTTCTAGCAACCAACCTTGCGGTGGTTCTGGTTCTTAGCCTTGTATTAAATATTGTTTATGCTGTGACGGGGATGCAGCCGGGCAGTTTATCTGGCTTGCTCGTCATGGCCGCGTTGTTTGGTTTTGGCGGCTCATTTATTTCATTATTGATGTCAAAGAGCATGGCTCTGCGCTCGGTAGGTGGAATGGTGATTGAAAGTCCACGTAACGAAACTGAGCATTGGCTAGTGCAAACGGTGCGTCGTCAAGCTCAGCAAGCGGGTATTGGTATGCCAACGGTAGCAATTTATGATTCACCGGACATCAACGCTTTTGCAACAGGCGCTAAACGTGATGATTCTCTCGTCGCTGTTTCAACGGGGCTATTGCACAGCATGACGCGTGACGAGGCCGAAGCGGTATTGGCGCATGAAGTGAGCCACATTGCCAATGGCGATATGGTCACGATGACTTTAATGCAAGGAGTGGTTAATACCTTCGTTATTTTCTTATCGCGCTTTATCGCAAACATCGTGTCGTCTCGAGATTCAGAAGAGGGTGGCGGTAGCAATATGATGGTTTATTTTGGCATCTCTATGGTGCTGGAATTGGTATTTGGCTTCCTCGCGAGCTTTATTACGATGTGGTATAGCCGTCATCGCGAATTCCACGCCGACGCAGGTGCAGCAAAGCTTGTGGGTAAACACAAGATGATTGCGGCGTTAGAGCGTTTAAAAATGGGGCAAGAATCTCAATTGGAAGGTTCCATGATGGCTTTTGGTATCAACGGTAAACGTTCAATGACGGAATTATTGATGAGTCACCCACCGCTTGATAAACGCATCGCCGCTTTGCGCAATAGTTAATCTAAGCTAACTAAAAAGAGAAGGCCAGCGA
>NZ_CAWNIB010000127.1:0-5056 GCF_963874405.1 Vibrio sp. V08_P9A1T1 | reverse complement strand
GTTTACTTGTGCTCATGGGGATGAGCTCACTTACCGCCTACCCGCAACTTCAAGCTGTTTGGATGTATCCGGTCGTTTTTCTACGCAAAAGCCAAACCGTGACCTACACTTTGAAAAGCTCATAATACAAATTTCATATAAACCCAGTGGCTGGGGGCGACGATGGCTTTACAAAAAGTTGTTCATTTCTATGCGTAGGGTTTGACTATGAAAATATCAACGAAAATCATTGCGGCATGTACTATCTTGTGTTCAGTTGGCGTGGTAATCAGCGGTGGTTTTGTTGGGTGGCGAGCATCAGAGCTCTCAAGCCAAGCACTTTATGACCGAGCCGCAAATCAACTTACCTCCGTACGCGAAATCAAAAAGAGTGAAATAACTAACTATTTCAAACAGATCCGTCTGCAAATTGAGACCTTGTCTTCCGAGGTATCGACTCAAGAAGCAATGGATTCTTTTACTCGTTCGTTCTCTCGTTATCCTGCCCACCGTATAACGCCCCAAGATACGGATGCGCTAGAACGGTATTATCGTGATCAGTTTGGTCGTACTTACCGTCAGGAAAACAATGGCAGTCAGCCAAATGAACTTGGTGCATTTGCACAGCTTTCAGAGCAGGGAAAAGCACTGCAGGCTCGCTACATCGGCGTAAACCCTAACGAGCTTGGATCCAAACATCACTTGGATTTTGATTCATTGGGCAGCAGCTATGATGAAGCTCACCGGCGTTATCACGCCTCATTTAGGCGATTTTTAGAAGCGTTTGGCTATTACGATATTTTCCTTGTCGATTTGTCAGGCAACGTGGTTTATACCGTGTTTAAAGAACTGGATTTTGCGACCAATTTATCAACTGGCGCATATCAAAATTCGGGGCTAGGCCATGCATTTGCTAAGGCAAAAAACTTGCAAGAGGGGCAATCCTACCTCGAAGATTTTGCACCTTATTATCCTTCCTATGAGGCAGCGGCTTCGTTTATTTCGGCCCCAATTTTCAAAGAACAGCAGCGGGTAGGTACGCTGATCTTTCAGATGCCGATCGATGTGATCAACAACATCATGACATTTGGCGGTAGCTGGGCTGATGCGGGGCTCGGTAAAAGTGGAGAAACTTACCTTGTGGGGCAAGATGGTTTATTGCGCAGTCAATCACGGTTTTTATTAGAAGATCCTGAGCAATACTTTCAAACCTTAACTGATATTGGTGTTGAGCCTGCCACCATTGAGCAAATCAAAACCAAGGGTTCGGCCATTGGACGTCAACGCATCAAGACCGACGCGGTACGACAGGCATTGGCGGGTGGACAAGGCCTAGAAACCATCAAAGACTATCGTAATGTTGAAGTACTTTCGGCCTACGCACCTCTGGATGTTTTAGGACAAAAATGGGCTATATTAACTGAAATCGATCAATCTGAGGCGTTACAAGATGTCTCGACTTTAGAGCGTTCAGTACTGCAAACTGTGTTGATTAGCATTGCTGTTCTTGTGATGCATTCACTCTTTATTTCTTACATCGTGGGAAGTGGTATATCCAAACCTATCCGCAGTGCGTCGTTAGAGCTGCATCGGATTAATCAGGAGAATGATTTAACCGCGCGTTTAAGTGAAAAGGGTAAAGATGAAATGGCGGAAGTTGCGGTTGCCTTTAACCAGCTATTTAGCAGCTTACAGAAAACCATTGAGCAGTTTGCGCGGGCGACGGAGTCACTCAACGGCAGCACTCATCGTATGTCTTCCAATATGGAGAGCACGCGAGGCGCTGTTGCCGAGCAGAGTATGAGAACAGAATCGGTCGCGGCGGCGGTAAATCAAATGAGTGCTTCAATTGGCGAGGTAGCGCAGTTTGCTAGCCGAGCTGCCGATTATGTGAAATCAGCTAATGATACAGGGTCACAAAGTGTCGACGTCGGGGAAGCGTTGGGAAATGAAATCAGTTTGTTGAGCGATGAGATGAAGATGGCGGTGGAAGCTATTGAGCGGCTCCATAGTGAAAGTAATTCTATTGCTGAAGTGCTTGATGTTATCCAAGGTATCGCCGAGCAGACCAACTTACTGGCCCTTAATGCGGCGATTGAAGCAGCACGTGCTGGCGAGCAGGGTCGTGGTTTTGCGGTCGTTGCCGATGAAGTGCGATCATTAGCAGGGCGCACGCAGACTTCGACTGAAGAGATCCGTAAAAAAATCGATTCGCTACAACATGAAATAAACAGTGTGTCGCAAGGAATTGAAAAGGCCAATAAAACCGTGGTGAAAGGGGTTGAAACCTGCCATTTGAATACGGATATGCTTGCTCAAATCATGTCGATGTTAACCGAACTGAATGACATGAATGTGCAAATTGCTGCCGCGACAGAAGAGCAAAAATCAGTAACGGATGAAATCAGCAGCAGTATTACTTCGATTGCTGATGCCTCACTGTCGGTTTCTGGGCAGGTGAATGATGTTGATGGGGTGCTTACCGACCTTTCTGGGCAAGCAGAGACACTAAATAGTGAGATTGCTCAGTTCAAATATAAGGCGTAACGCTAAGACATTTCCTACTTAATCAGCAACTGTGTTGGTTACGTTCGCTCCAAGCATAGAGTTATACTCAGTTTAACTATGCTTTGAGCGTTGAAGGCTCTGTCTCGTTGACCAAGTTATTGATCCAACGTTTGGAATGGATCCGTTGTGTTGTAAGGATAATTTTGACGGCCTCTTCAAGCATAATAACCATCATAACCCAATGCAAAGGCCAGCCAAGAACCAACCCTGTGTAATAAGCCAACGGAATGCCAATCGCCCATTGGCCAAATAAGTCAATGAAAATACTGTAGTTAATATCGCCGCCACTTTTTAACACGCCACCGATACCGACCATATTAAATACCCGTAGTACCATCCCAAACGCCATTACTAAGCAAACATTCACGGCCATTTGTGTATCATGCAGTGGACTTTTTTCGATCAAAGCGTAAATCCAAGGTTCAGCCAAAAAGCAGAACAATGCCAGCAGCAACGCCAGCCCGCAGCTAGTAAGTACATACCACCAAGAAGTCTGCGCGGCACGTTCGTAACGCTGTGCACCAATTTCATGTCCAAGCAAGATAGAGGCGGCCACGGCAAATCCAAGAAAGGCGGAAATGAGTACACTTTCAATGGGAGAAAGCAGTGAGATAATCGCAAGTTCAGAAACGCCCAACTGACCGACAATAACGTTGTAAATTAAAATGCCAGCCGCCCATGCTGAATCGTGAATAATCATTGGCCTTGCGACTTTAAAATAGCGCTGTCTATGGTGTTTCATTTTTGCTTGCTGCCAGTTTTCGCGATTGGGCAATAGATGAGCGTAATGTCGCTTTACTTGCCAAAAAAGAAGCATGGTTTGACAGCCGCGTGAGATGCTTGTGCCAATCGCTGCACCCACAACCCCCAATTCTGGAAAGCCGAACAGGCCAAAGATGAGTAAAGCGTTTAAGACAGCGTTAATAATGATGGCCAGGATGCTTACTTGAGTTGGCAACTTTGCCACGCCGACAGAACGTAGTGCGCTCTCTAGTGGCACTACTAATGCGGTACAAAATAAGCTAAGTGCTGTGATCCATAAATAATCCGTGGCTAGTGTGACGTATTGAGCATCATTGGCCACTAAAGAAACAACAGACTGAGGTATCCACAAATAGAGCAGCATAAAGGGGAGTGTAAACAGCAGAGCCACTATCCAAGACTGAGCCAATGTCCGTTTTATACCCTCGATGTTACCTGCACCAAAATATTGCGAAGCTAACACGCTTACTGCACCGCTAGCGCCAACAATAACGATGAGATTAAAGAAAAATATTCGGTTGCCAACACCAACGGCCGCCGTAGCGGATTCACCTAATTGGCTGACCATAAAAATATCTACTACACCTAACAGTGAAAACAGCATTGACTGGAGGGATACTGGTACGCCAATATCGATCAATTTGCGCCAAAATTGACGGTCTAGCTGATGAAAGGGAGTCATAAACATGGTGCATTACCTCATTTTGATATGCGGCAAGTGTAAATCGAATCGTAATTTTTGTATTCTCTCAATACCTCTATAACTTTTGCCAAACTCTCATATGTCAGACAAGCAAGAACGGTATTCCATCTCAGATAAAACACATCAAGAATTTATTGACCAAAGTCGCGTCTTAGCATTGGAGCAAAGCGGCATTGTGCAATGCGGAATTGCAACCTGCCGCGAAATGTTTTCTGTTTATCGGAAAAATCAGAGCGTGCATATGCTGTTGTACACAGTGAAGGGCAAAGGTTGGCTAGCGAGTGGAACTGACCGTTACTTACTGGAACCGAGCTCATTAATTGTGGTACCAGCGGGTGTCGAAAATGGTTTTGGAATTGAAGAAGAGGAGTGGCAAGTGGTGTGGATCTTTCTTGCACCGCAGCGTCATTGGAAAAACACCGTAAAAGAAGAAATACATTACACATTAACGCCTATCGCTGCGGTCATGTATGCGAGTATTCAAGCGCTGCTGCGAACCTTAACATTGCCTGCTGAGCTTGGTGAGCAGGTAGGGCAACGTATTGTTGAACAGATAGAAATCATGCTCCGAGCACCGATTGAACTGCCGCTCTCGCGTACTTTGTTGCGTTTAAATCGCGTCTTTCAGCGTGTCCAGAGCCAGCTGCATAAAGATTGGACAATAGAAAATCTCGCCGCATTATTTCCTTGCTCGCAAGCTCATTTACATCGTTTATGTCAGCAGCACTTTGGCCACAGTCCTAAAGCCCACTTAACGCGAATGCGTATGGAGTACGCCGCTCGTTTGCTTGGTTCTACCGACTGGCCAATCCAACATGTCGGTGACATTGTCGGCTATCCTAACCCAGCAAACTTTAGTACTCGTTTTAAGGTATGGAGCCATTGCACACCACGAGAATTTCGTAAAAAACGAAATGATTAATTCCACGGCATTGGTAAATGGCACTCTTCATTCATAAACTTTCTTATCTACTAAACGCGATGAAATTATTGCACCTCGAGCACGGCTTATGAAGGTGATTGAAATATCAATATCATTGAGGA
>NZ_CAWNIB010000126.1:0-5094 GCF_963874405.1 Vibrio sp. V08_P9A1T1 | reverse complement strand
CCGTAGTTTTATAGTTCAATTGTTGCTTTTTTATCCTCAGATCATTTTTTTAAACTGCTATGATCACTTTAGTAACACAATTCATCTGTTACTATTTTCATATTATTCACGCGATAAACTTCCTTTACTTTTCCCTTTCCCTTTACTATCGTGACTTATTCTATCGACAAGATTAATGGCATGGACAAGGTTTACCACGTTCTTACTTTAGCAGGCATCGCACTCTATTGGTTTTTGGTCGCCGCAGTCACGCTACGCGTTGTATTGAAACGCCGAGCTGTGAGTGTTTCTCTGGCTTGGCTGATGGTGATTTATATCATTCCGATTGTGGGAGTGATCTGCTACTTTCTTTTTGGTGAGCTAAATTTAGGGCGCAAGCGTGCAGAGCGTGCGAAGGAAATGTTTGCTCCATTTGGTGATTGGTTTAGACAGCTTAACGATTGCCAGGCTCATGCCCCTGAGGGAATGGGTGCTCAAATTTATAAAATTGATGAACTGTGTAACCACCGCATGGGGATTCCGGCCTTAAGTGGTAATACGTTATCACTGCAAACCTCCCCTAACGAAATTCTGCATTCCATCATTGCCGACATCGAACAAGCTCACACCAGTATTCAAATGGTATTTTATATTTGGCACCCAGGTGGATTGGCGGATTCGGTTGCGTCGGCTCTGATCCAAGCGGCCAAACGGGATGTGCACGTTAAGCTGCTGCTTGATTCCGCAGGGAGCCCCCGCTTCTTCAAAAGTCATTGGTATACCATGATGAAAGACGCAGGAGTTGAAGTCGTCCAAGCGTTAGAAGTGAGCCCGTGGCGGATGTTCTTACGCCGCTTAGACCTACGCCAACATCGTAAAATCATTGTTATCGACGATAAAATTGCCTACACAGGCTCAATGAATTTGGTTGACCCGGCCTATTTCAAACAAAACTCCGGTGTGGGTCAATGGGTCGATATTATGGTTCGTATTACCGGGCCTGCGGTCAATGTGCTGTCCGCCGTACATTGCTGGGATTGGGAGGTGGAAACGGGAACACGTATGTTACCAGCACAACCAGAATGTACAATTGGCCCGGATCAACCCCATCATCCAGTACAGGTTGTCCCCTCAGGCCCTGGTATGCCAGAAAACTTAATCTCCCAAGTGTTAACACTGGCGATTAATCAGTCAAACCAATCCGTTAGGATCACTACCCCTTACTTTGTGCCTAGTGCAGACCTATTAGCAACGCTAAAAATGACCGCTCAGCGCGGTATCAATGTTGAAATCATTATTCCACATAAAAATGACTCATTGATGGTCAAATGGGCATCTCGCGCATTCTATGGTGAGCTACTGGAAGCCGGGGTGAAAATATACGAATTCTACGGTGGTTTGCTGCACACTAAATCCGTCGTGATCGATAACCAGTTCTGTCTTGTCGGTACAGTGAATATCGATATGCGCAGCCTATGGCTCAATTTTGAAGTCACGCTCGCGATTGAAGACCAATCCTTCACTCAGGAAATGAACTGGCTACAGCAACACTATATAGAACAATCTCACTTGGTTGAGCTACCAATATGGGAGCAACGCCCACTGTATCATAGGTTTTTTGAACGATTGTTCTATCTGTTTAATCCGCTGCTGTAAACTTTTTATCTGACTGGGGTTGCCAAGCTAGGCAACTCCATGTTTTAAATAACGAACTCTCTCCCAGACAAGGATTTCGGATGTCAGAAGGTAAAAAAACACTGTTGGTCAATGCGGGTCGTAGTAAAAAGTGGACCAATGGCGTTGTCAACCCACCTATTCAGCGCGCCTCTACCGTTGTATTTGATAGTGTGGCTGAAAAAAATCAGGCCACTGTCAATCGGGCTAATAAAACACTCTTTTATGGACGCCGTGGTACTCATACGCACTTTGCGTTCCAAGAAGCAATGGTGGAAATTGAAGGTGGCGTCGGTTGCGCGCTTTTCCCTTGCGGTGCGGCCGCCATTGCCAATAGTATTCTTTCCTTTGTGCAAACGGGTGACCATATTCTGATGGTCGACACTTGCTATGAACCTACTCGTGATTTTTGTGAAAAAATCATGAAAAAAATGGGCATAGAAACGACCTACTACCCACCGACCATAGGTGAAGGGATCCGTACTTTGATCCAACCCAATACCAAAGTGTTGTTCACTGAATCACCCGGTTCGATCACGATGGAAGTGCAAGATATCCCAACCTTAGCGCAGGTTGCACATGAACATGACATCATTGTCATGCTGGATAACACTTGGGCGGCAGGCGTGAACTTTTCACCTTTTGAACATGGTGTTGATATTTCGATCCAAGCGGCGACGAAATACATTGTTGGCCACTCAGACGTGATGTTAGGAACAGCGATTGCCAATGAAAAATGCTGGGATCAATTGCGAGAGCAAAGCTATTTGATGGGACAATGTGTCTCACCTGATGACGCTTATTTAGGGCTACGAGGGCTAAGAACGTTAGATGTTCGCTTACGTCAACATGCTCAAAATAGCTTAGCCATTGCACACTGGTTAGCAGAGCAACCTGAAGTGGATCACGTTCGCCATCCTGCGTTAGAGACTTGTCCTGGACATGAGTTTTATCAGCGTGATTTCACTGGTGGTAACGGGCTGTTTTCATTTGTATTAAAGAGCAGTGATATAAAAGCTACGACGGCTTTGCTCGATGGCATGCAACATTTTAGTATGGGCTTTTCATGGGGTGGGTTTGAAAGCCTGATTTTAGCTAATGAACCCAAAAGCTTTGATAGTTTAAGAACCGTCGCACACCCGCACTTTGCAGGTACACTGATTCGAGTGCATATTGGTCTTGAAGATGTAGACGATCTGATCGCTGATCTAAAAGCGGGATTAGAACGCTACAGTGCACAGCTTGCTCTGCGTGCATAATATGAGCGGAAGAACAAAAGGCCGCTGAATCTTCAGCGGTCTTTTGCATATTAGGTTACCCTGAAAAATTAACGCTTGGGGCAATCAGCCAAATGATCGTTCACCATACCCACCGCCTGCATAAAAGCATAACAAATCGTTTCGCCGATAAACTTGAAGCCTTTTTTCTTTAGAAATTGGCTCATCGCCTTAGACGTGGGCGTCGATGTAGGGATATCACTCATCTGCTGCCAATGATTGAGCACTGGTTGACCATCCACAAACTGCCACAATGCTTTGGATAAGGAACCATACTCTTGCTGCAACAGTAAAGCCGCTCGTGCATTGGAATAGACAGAGGCAATTTTTCCTTTGTGCTTCACCACATCGAAATGTTCGATAATGTAAGGTGCCCGCGTTTCGTCGTACTGAGCCAGTTTTTCAAGATCATAACCGTCAAAGGCTAAGCGATAACCTTCGCGCTTTTTCAAAATCGTAATCCAGCTCAGCCCAGCTTGCGCACCTTCTAACGTCAAAAATTCGAACAACTTGACATCATCGTAAACGGGAATGCCCCACTCATTATCGTGATAATCGCGCTCTAAAGGGTGATTCATCGCCCATGCACAAGTCATTTCTGTATGATGCTTCATTTTTTGTTTCCTTACCCTTACCTTCATTTTCAGTGTCAGTTGAACAATGACACTGCAAATCTACGTGCCAGCTTTGCTTTTAAAGCTGATTAAACTCACGATTGACTTTAAATGCTTCAGAGGTGACATAAGCCTCCATTTTACGGATTTTCTGATCCACTCGAGTTAAATCTTGATCCAATGTCGCCAGCAAAGCTTCGGCGGTTTGTCCTTGCTCCCAAGGCTTATTCTTCAATGTATGTTCGCGTTGGGCTTTTAGCGTTTCAACATACTGAGTAGGCTGCTTTTCTAACATCAGCATCAAAGCCATATAAGCTAAAAGCACTAAAAAACCACCACCGAGTAGTGCAGCCGAGATGACCAATATACGCACCAACCAAACTTCTAACCCAAGATAATTAGCAAGCCCAGCGCATACGCCAGCTATTTTGCCATTGACCGGATCTTTATAGAGTTCTCGGCTAGCCATGATTTTGCCTCCAAGTCGGTGATTCAGCATCTAAGATGCGTTCAAGGGTTTCAACACGGCTTTGCAGTTTTTCCGCTTTTTCAGATAACGCTTTAATCCGCTCTAAATCCTCTTGTGACAATGAGTTGCTGCTATGTCGTTTACCTCTGTAATGCAGAAAAAGCCATATCGGTGCAACAAAAATCAAAAAGACAATCAGTGGACCTGCGATAAAAAATGATGACATATATGCCACTCCTCGTTATTGGTTTTTGTCCATTTGCTGTTTCAGTTTTGCTAGCTCTTGTTCAATTTCATCTTGCGCTTGAAGTTCAGCAAATTCTTGGTCGAGTGACTTAGCGTTACCAGACATAGCGTAGAGATCGGCTTCAGCTTCAAGTTCATCGACTTTACGCGAGTACTGCTCAAACTTCGCCATCGCTTCATCAGTACGGCTAGTATGCAAATGACGTTGCACATCACGACGGTTGTGCGCAGTTTGGCTACGAAGTGCCAAAGCTTGTTGCTTCACCCGTGTTTCGGCAATTTTGGCCTCTAACTTACCGATTTCCCCAGTCAATTTATCGATAGTTTCTTCTACCAAGGTTTGTTCAGTGTGCAAGCCTTTCTGCATTTCTTGCAATTTCTTTTTTTCAATTAAAGCAGCGCGAGCGAGATCTTCACGCTGTTTAGCAAGCGCCAAGGTCGCTTTCTGTTGCCAATCTTCAATATGAGAGGCCATAGAATCCACTTTACGCGCGAGCTCTTTCTTATCCGCAATAGCTTTGGCCGAATTGGTGCGTACTTCCACCAAGGTGTCTTCCATCTCTTGGATGATTAAGCGGATCATCTTTTCAGGATCTTCCGCTTTATCTAACAGTGCACTGATATTCGAGTTTACGATATCGGCAAAACGAGAAAAAATACCCATGTTCAATCTCCTGATTAGTTGTTCATGACGATGTAGTTATTGGTGAGCTATTTTGAATCGCTCAAAACGTTAAGACGAGAAGAGATAACCAAGTTTCATGCCATATATAAATCTATTTATAATCAATAAATTAGATAATATCTCATAGAATAAGATTACTGTGCTATGATG
>NZ_CAWNIB010000125.1:0-5105 GCF_963874405.1 Vibrio sp. V08_P9A1T1 | reverse complement strand
ATGAAAGAAGTCTCAATGTTTCTTAATGAATGTGACCAATAATTGATGCACTTTGATGACATGATCGGTTGCAATGCATTCGTTGTTAAGTACAATGTCATTTACCTAAAGCGAAGTAAGACATTTATCATTGTTAAAATGACTTAATAACGGTGATTTATTGTACTTTCTTTGACGTAGAGGTGCGGTAAAAAATAGTAACTTTTGTTGGGGTAATGCCAATGAACAAAAGTGAAAGGTTTTATCGCCGAAGTAAGTATGCACATTAAAGCAGCTTGCTGGGGTTGTATTCGAATAGGAACAACACTGCCATAGTCTATTCTTTTTTTAAACTATGGAGCGCTACTGTAGGGTTGGGTGAAGTGTTCGCTTCCCTTTCGCTTAGTTCAACATGAATTACGTGGTTATCTTAGCTCGTAATTTGTCTGCAGTAGATCTCTAACCATTTACTTACTGGTTTTTGAAGATCATGAATTTAATCGATTTTGCATCATCTCCTCTGTCGCTGTTACCGCCTCTGGTAGCATTAAGTTTGGCTGTTCTTACACGCAGAGTACTTGTTTCATTAGGTGTCGGTATTGTATTAGGCGCGGTATTACTCGCGGATTATTCTTTTGGCAGTGCATTCAGTTATGTTGCTACTAAGGTATCAAGCGTCTTTGTTGCTGATGGCGGCATTAACACTTGGAATATGAGTATCGTCGGATTTTTGCTTTTATTAGGTATGATGACCGCGCTATTAACTTTGTCTGGCGGTACTCGTGCTTTTGCCGAATGGGCACAAGTCCGCGTAAAAAGTAAACGTGGCTCAAAACTGCTGGCGGCATTTTTGGGTGTGTTTATTTTCGTTGATGATTATTTTAACAGTTTAGCCGTAGGTTCTATTTCTCGCCCTGTGACAGACCGCTTTTATGTATCTCGCGCTAAACTTGCCTATATCCTTGATTCAACTGCAGCACCAATGTGCGTTGTGATGCCAGCTTCTAGCTGGGGCGCGTACATTATGACGATTATTGGCGGTATTCTCGTTTCTCACGGGATTACCGAATATTCGGCATTGGGCGCGTACATGCGTTTAGTACCAATGAATTTTTATGCCATTTTTGCATTACTGATGGTGTTTGCGGTGGTGTGGTTCCAATTAGATATTGGTCAAATGCGCCAGCATGAAATTAATGCCTCCCAAGGCCGTGGATTTGACGACGCAAATGAAAACGATAGCCAAGACGCACATGAGTTAAATGAAGAGCTTGATATCAAAGAGAGCGAACATGGCAAAGTGTTGGATCTGGTTCTGCCTATCGTATTACTCATCATTGCAACGGTTTCAGCCATGTTATTTACGGGTGGTCAATCTTTAGCCGCAGACGGTAAAGCATTTGATCTACTGGGTGCGTTTGAAAACACCAATGTCGGCGCTTCATTGATTTACGGCGGGCTAGTTGGCTTGGCGATGGCTCTGTTTACCGTGTTTAAGCAAAAGCTGCCAATGAATGACATCAGTAATACATTGTGGATCGGTGCTAAATCGATGTTTGGTGCGATTTTGATCCTGATTTTTGCCTGGACAATTGGCTCTGTTATTGGGGACATGAAAACCGGTGCGTATATGTCATCTTTGGTTCAAGGTAATATTGATCCGCATTGGCTACCGGTCATCTTATTCTTACTATCGGGTGTGATGGCGTTTTCAACCGGCACTTCTTGGGGAACGTTTGGCATCATGTTGCCCATTGCTGGAGATATGGCCGCGGCGACCGATATCGCTCTAATACTCCCTATGCTGAGCGCGGTGCTCGCCGGTTCCGTTTTTGGTGACCACTGTTCTCCTATTTCTGACACCACCATTTTATCGTCGACAGGCGCGCGTTGTAACCATATCGATCACGTTGCGACACAATTGCCTTATGCACTGGCTACGGCCTTGGTTTCGAGTGTCGGTTTTGTTGTTTTAGGAATGACAGCGTCAGTGCTGATCTCGTTGGCTTGTGCTTCTGTTGCATTTATCATTGTGTGCATGATTATGGCCGCTATGGCGAAATCAAAAATGACACATTGCGAGACGTTGTAGCCGTATTTTGGTTAAATAGAGTTGATAAAAGGGAAACGAAAGTTTCCCTTTTTTATTACTGGTGCACGACGGCGAAAAAAGATTTTAAAAAAGCAAAATTTTTAGTTGAAAAAGAACATCAGCTTGGTTAGTGTGGAGTCAAGACAGCAAACCAATAAGAGCTGATAAGTATGCGTAATTTTGTAATGAACATTCATCATCACCATCACCCTAAATAATCTTTCGGGGAGATGTACGCATACCCGGGAGGCAGGAAACTCCCGGTGGTTAAGTCAAAGCATTTAGATTAAAACCCTCGGGAGAACGCAAATCTCCCGAGGGTTTTTTCATTTTGCTTTAACTCAATTCCAAATACATTCAATACATTGCACAGGGAAATTGTCATGCAAACACAACGCCTAAGAATTGCCATCCAGAAGAAAGGCCGCTTGAGCTCAGAGTGCCAAGACCTACTTAAAAAATGCGGCGTGAAATTCAATATCATGGGTGAGCGTCTTGTCGTTCACTCTCTCAATATGCCGATCGACCTACTGCTAGTGCGTGATGACGACATACCCGGGCTGGTGATGGACGGTGTGGTTGATCTCGGTTTCATTGGTGAGAATGAACTGGAAGAGGTGCGTTTAGAACGCTTGTCACAAAATAAGAAAAGTGAGTTTGTTTCACTGCGCCGTCTTGATTTTGGTGGCTGCCGTTTATCCATCGCGATCAATAAAGATCAGCAATACAACGGTCCTCAAGATTTGGCGGGTAAACGCATCGCCACAACTTATCCGCAGCTACTCAAAGCGTACATGGATGAAAAGGGCATTGATTTTAGCACTTGTGTGCTCACAGGCTCTGTTGAGGTTGCGCCACGAGCTGGCTTAGCTGATGCGATTGCTGACCTTGTTTCTACCGGCGCAACATTAGAAGCGAATGGCCTCAAAGAGGCTGAAGTTATCTTCCAGTCCAAAGCAACACTCATTCAGCGTCAAGGTGAATTCAGTGAAGATAAGCAAGCATTGATTGCTCGTTTATTGACGCGTATGCAAGGCGTGATTCAAGCCAAAGAGTCCAAATACATCATGCTGCATGCCCCGGTTGATCAATTAGAAGCGATTAAAGACTTACTTCCGGGAGCGGAAGACCCAACAGTGCTGCCTTTATCGGCGGAGAAAAATCGTGTTGCAGTACATGTGGTCAGTACCGAGAACCTATTTTGGGAAACCATGGAGCGCCTAAAAGCATTAGGGGCGAGTTCTATTTTGGTTTTACCTATCGATAAAATGATGGAGTAACGGCGATGAGAACTGTCGTTTGGCAATCGTTGAGTGAAACTCAGCAAGATTCAATTTTAGAACGCCCGGCCATTACTGAAGGAGCCAATGTCACTGTTGCCGTGAGCGCCGTGATTGCGCAGGTAAAAGCGCAAGGTGACCAAGCTTTAATTGAGTTAACTGAAAAATTTGACCGCGTGAAACCGGATTCAATTCGCGTTTCAAGTGGTGAGATTGATGCGGCGTGTGAGCGTCTTTCTGACAAGATGAAACAAGCGCTTCAACAAGCTTATGAGAACATTACTAAGTTCCATAAAGCACAAAAGCTGCAACCGATCAAAGTGGAAACGCAGCCGGGAGTGGTGTGTGAACAAGTCACGCGTCCAATTAATACGGTAGGCTTGTACATTCCCGGAGGCAGTGCGCCTTTACCTTCTACCGTATTAATGTTGGGTGTTCCTGCACAAATTGCAGGGTGTCGTAAAGTGGTGCTCTGCTCACCGCCACCGATTGCGGACGAAATCCTCTACGTGGCCAAGCTGTGTAACATTGATGAGGTGTACAACATTGGTGGTGGTCAAGCGATTGCAGCAATGGCTTATGGGACTAAATCCGTTGCTAAAGTAGACAAAATCTTCGGCCCCGGTAATGCCTACGTGACAGAAGCAAAACGTCAAGTGAGCAATGATTTTCGCGGTGCAGCGATTGATATGCCAGCGGGTCCTTCGGAAGTGTTGGTGATTGCTGATGATACGGCTGATGCCGATTTTATCGCGGCAGATCTGCTTAGCCAAGCTGAGCACGGACCTGATTCACAAGTTGTGTTAGTGACCCCTTCAGCGGTGATTGCCGATCAAGTAACAGATGCAGTGCAAAAGCAGCTAAAAAGCTTATCTCGCGCCGCCATTGCAGAAAAAGCCTTGGCTTCTAGTTTGATTATCATCGCTGAGTCTTTGACCCAAGCGGTTTCTATCTCGAACTACTACGGTCCTGAGCACTTAATTGTGCAAACGCGGAACCCTCGTGAGCTGTTGCCGTTACTTGATAACGCCGGCTCAATTTTCTTAGGTGAGTGGTCACCAGAATCAGCCGGTGACTACGCTTCGGGTACGAACCACGTTTTGCCAACATACGGTTACACGCGTACTTATTCTAGCCTTGGTTTAGCTGATTTTAGTAAGCGCATGACGGTGCAAGAACTCAGCGCAGAGGGCTTACAAGGGTTAGCGCCAACCGTGGTCACAATGGCAGAAGCTGAAGGATTGGATGCACACAAACGTGCGGTCACCATTCGAGTCGAAAAATTGCAAAAGGCGAAAAAATAATGGAAAAACTGGCTCGTAAGCAAATTCAAGCACTAAAACCTTACTTATCGGCTCGCCGTATTGGCGGCAGTGGTGATGTGTGGCTCAATGCCAACGAATCGCCATTCAATAATGAGTACAAAACCGATTTTGTACGTTTGAACCGTTACAGTGATTGCCAACCCAAAGCTATGATCGATGCGTATGCGGCTTATGCTAAGGTACAGCCAGAGCAGGTGTTGACCTCACGTGGTGCCGATGAAGGGATTGAACTTTTGATCCGCGCCTTTTGTGAGCCCAATCAAGACGCTATTTTATACTGTCCGCCGACTTATGGCTGTCTCTTATATACACCTCTCGCTCTCGCCGATCTACTCTGCGTAGAATTTTCTGTACTCCCTTTTCTTTTAAAACCATCTTCCGCTGCCTACGCCTCGCCATGTGTACACCTATGTACACGCGTCTACAGTT
>NZ_CAWNIB010000124.1:3380-5220 GCF_963874405.1 Vibrio sp. V08_P9A1T1 | reverse complement strand
GCTCTTTAACAATATAAACCTATCAATCTGTGTGGGCACTCGTTGATGATAATCAAAAAAGATTTATCAATGAACTGAGTGACCAATCAGAATCAAGTTTACTTGATTTTGGCACAGTCAATTCATTGTTGTTCTGTTGGAACAACAATAGCTTTAAAATTACTTTTTTACTTTCGAGTAAGAGCAGTTTTGAAGTCAGTATTCATTGAGCCGGTCTTAGGACCAACAAAACTTTAATTGAAGAGTTTGATCATGGCTCAGATTGAACGCTGGCGGCAGGCCTAACACATGCAAGTCGAGCGGCAGCACAGAGGAACTTGTTCCTTGGGTGGCGAGCGGCGGACGGGTGAGTAATGCCTAGGAAATTGCCCTGATGTGGGGGATAACCATTGGAAACGATGGCTAATACCGCATGATGCCTACGGGCCAAAGAGGGGGACCTTCGGGCCTCTCGCGTCAGGATATGCCTAGGTGGGATTAGCTAGTTGGTGAGGTAATGGCTCACCAAGGCGACGATCCCTAGCTGGTCTGAGAGGATGATCAGCCACACTGGAACTGAGACACGGTCCAGACTCCTACGGGAGGCAGCAGTGGGGAATATTGCACAATGGGCGCAAGCCTGATGCAGCCATGCCGCGTGTATGAAGAAGGCCTTCGGGTTGTAAAGTACTTTCAGTCGTGAGGAAGGTGGTGTTGTTAATAGCAGCATCATTTGACGTTAGCGACAGAAGAAGCACCGGCTAACTCCGTGCCAGCAGCCGCGGTAATACGGAGGGTGCGAGCGTTAATCGGAATTACTGGGCGTAAAGCGCATGCAGGTGGTGGATTAAGTCAGATGTGAAAGCCCGGGGCTCAACCTCGGAACCGCATTTGAAACTGGTTCACTAGAGTACTGTAGAGGGGGGTAGAATTTCAGGTGTAGCGGTGAAATGCGTAGAGATCTGAAGGAATACCGGTGGCGAAGGCGGCCCCCTGGACAGATACTGACACTCAGATGCGAAAGCGTGGGGAGCAAACAGGATTAGATACCCTGGTAGTCCACGCCGTAAACGATGTCTACTTGGAGGTTGTGGCCTTGAGCCGTGGCTTTCGGAGCTAACGCGTTAAGTAGACCGCCTGGGGAGTACGGTCGCAAGATTAAAACTCAAATGAATTGACGGGGGCCCGCACAAGCGGTGGAGCATGTGGTTTAATTCGATGCAACGCGAAGAACCTTACCTACTCTTGACATCTACAGAATCCTGCGGAGACGCGGGAGTGCCTTCGGGAACTGTAAGACAGGTGCTGCATGGCTGTCGTCAGCTCGTGTTGTGAAATGTTGGGTTAAGTCCCGCAACGAGCGCAACCCTTATCCTTGTTTGCCAGCGAGTAATGTCGGGAACTCCAGGGAGACTGCCGGTGATAAACCGGAGGAAGGTGGGGACGACGTCAAGTCATCATGGCCCTTACGAGTAGGGCTACACACGTGCTACAATGGCGCATACAGAGGGCAGCAAGCTAGCGATAGTGAGCGAATCCCAAAAAGTGCGTCGTAGTCCGGATTGGAGTCTGCAACTCGACTCCATGAAGTCGGAATCGCTAGTAATCGTAGATCAGAATGCTACGGTGAATACGTTCCCGGGCCTTGTACACACCGCCCGTCACACCATGGGAGTGGGCTGCAAAAGAAGTGGGTAGTTTAACCTTTCGGGGAGGACGCTCACCACTTTGTGGTTCATGACTGGGGTGAAGTCGTAACAAGGTAGCGCTAGGGGAACCTGGCGCTGGATCACCTCCTTATACGAAGATTACACTGATGAGTGTCCACACAGATTGATGGTTTATACAGTTTAAGAGACGA
>NZ_CAWNIB010000124.1:0-3340 GCF_963874405.1 Vibrio sp. V08_P9A1T1 | reverse complement strand
GCTCTTTAACAATTTGGAAAGCTGACTGATAACAACGAACGTGTTTGTTGTTATCAAATAAAAGTTCTCAACATCAATACGTTTAACGTATTGATACCAAACACATTCAAGTGTTCTTGGGAAAGCTTACTACGGTAAGTTTTCAAAATTGAGTCCGGCAAAATCAAACGTCTCTCGCTCATTCAAATAATGAGAGACAACCTTGGTGACTTGTCTACAACACGAAACTTCTTCGGGTTGTATGGTTAAGTGACTAAGCGTACACGGTGGATGCCTTGGCAGTCAGAGGCGATGAAGGACGTAGTAACTTGCGATAAGCGTAGATTAGGCAGTAACAGCCACTTGAGTCTACGATTTCCGAATGGGGAAACCCACGTGCATAAGCACGTATCCTTACCTGAATACATAGGGTAAGGAGGCAAACCGGGGGAACTGAAACATCTAAGTACCCCGAGGAGAAGAAATCAACAGAGATTCCGAAAGTAGCGGCGAGCGAAATTGGACTAGCCCTTAAGCTTTTAATGATGCAGGTGAAGCCTCTGGAAAGTGGCGCAATAAAGGGTGATAGCCCCGTAACTGTTCCATCATTATAAGTGAAATCGAGTAAGGCGGGACACGTGTTATCCTGTCTGAACATGGGGGGACCATCCTCCAAGGCTAAATACTACTGACTGACCGATAGTGAACCAGTACCGTGAGGGAAAGGCGAAAAGAACCCCTGTGAGGGGAGTGAAATAGAACCTGAAACCGTGTACGTACAAGCAGTAGGAGCACCTTCGTGGTGTGACTGCGTACCTTTTGTATAATGGGTCAGCGACTTATATTCAGTGGCAAGGTTAACCGAATAGGGGAGCCGTAGGGAAACCGAGTCTTAACTGGGCGCTTCAGTCTCTGGATATAGACCCGAAACCGGGTGATCTAGCCATGGGCAGGTTGAAGGTTGAGTAACATCAACTGGAGGACCGAACCGACTAATGTTGAAAAATTAGCGGATGACTTGTGGCTAGGGGTGAAAGGCCAATCAAACTCGGAGATAGCTGGTTCTCCCCGAAAGCTATTTAGGTAGCGCCTCGGACGAATACTACTGGGGGTAGAGCACTGTTAAGGCTAGGGGGTCATCCCGACTTACCAACCCTTTGCAAACTCCGAATACCAGTAAGTACTATCCGGGAGACACACGGCGGGTGCTAACGTCCGTCGTGGAGAGGGAAACAACCCAGACCGCCAGCTAAGGTCCCAAATTACTACTAAGTGGGAAACGATGTGGGAAGGCTCAGACAGCCAGGATGTTGGCTTAGAAGCAGCCATCATTTAAAGAAAGCGTAATAGCTCACTGGTCGAGTCGGCCTGCGCGGAAGATGTAACGGGGCTAAGTAGTAAACCGAAGCTGCGGCAATGCAGTTTACTGTATTGGGTAGGGGAGCGTTCTGTAAGCCGTTGAAGGTGTGTTGTAAAGCATGCTGGAGGTATCAGAAGTGCGAATGCTGACATGAGTAACGATAAGGGGGGTGAAAAACCTCCCCGCCGGAAGACCAAGGGTTCCTGTCCAACGTTAATCGGGGCAGGGTAAGTCGACCCCTAAGGCGAGGCTGAAAAGCGTAGTCGATGGGAAACGGGTTAATATTCCCGTACTGCTTATAATTGCGATGGGGGGACGGAGAAGGCTAGGTGGGCCAGGCGACGGTTGTCCTGGTTCAAGTGCGTAGGCTAAGAGACTAGGTAAATCCGGTTTCTTGTTAGGCTGAGACACGACGTCGAGCTGCTACGGCAGTGAAGTCATTGATGCCCTGCTTCCAGGAAAAGCCTCTAAGCTTCAGATTATAAGCAATCGTACCCCAAACCGACACAGGTGGTCGGGTAGAGAATACCAAGGCGCTTGAGAGAACTCGGGTGAAGGAACTAGGCAAAATGGTACCGTAACTTCGGGAGAAGGTACGCTCTTATTGGTGAAGTCCCTCGCGGATGGAGCTGACGAGAGTCGCAGATACCAGGTGGCTGCAACTGTTTATTAAAAACACAGCACTGTGCAAAATCGCAAGATGACGTATACGGTGTGACGCCTGCCCGGTGCCGGAAGGTTAATTGATGGGGTTAGACTTAGGTCGAAGCTCTTGATCGAAGCCCCGGTAAACGGCGGCCGTAACTATAACGGTCCTAAGGTAGCGAAATTCCTTGTCGGGTAAGTTCCGACCTGCACGAATGGCGTAATGATGGCCACGCTGTCTCCACCCGAGACTCAGTGAAATTGAAATCGCTGTGAAGATGCAGTGTACCCGCGGCTAGACGGAAAGACCCCGTGAACCTTTACTACAGCTTGGCACTGAACATTGAACCTACATGTGTAGGATAGGTGGGAGACTTAGAAGCGCAGTCGCTAGATTGCGTGGAGTCGACCTTGAAATACCACCCTTGTCGTTTTGATGTTCTAACGTAGGCCCCTCATCGGGGTTGCGGACAGTGCCTGGTGGGTAGTTTGACTGGGGCGGTCTCCTCCCAAAGAGTAACGGAGGAGCACGAAGGTGGGCTAATCACGGTTGGACATCGTGAGGTTAGTGCAATGGCATAAGCCCGCTTAACTGCGAGAATGACGGTTCGAGCAGGTACGAAAGTAGGTCATAGTGATCCGGTGGTTCTGAATGGAAGGGCCATCGCTCAACGGATAAAAGGTACTCCGGGGATAACAGGCTGATACCGCCCAAGAGTTCATATCGACGGCGGTGTTTGGCACCTCGATGTCGGCTCATCACATCCTGGGGCTGAAGTCGGTCCCAAGGGTATGGCTGTTCGCCATTTAAAGTGGTACGCGAGCTGGGTTTAGAACGTCGTGAGACAGTTCGGTCCCTATCTGCCGTGGGCGTTGGAAGATTGAAGGGGGCTGCTCCTAGTACGAGAGGACCGGAGTGGACGAACCGCTGGTGTTCGGGTTGTCATGCCAATGGCATTGCCCGGTAGCTAAGTTCGGAATTGATAAGCGCTGAAAGCATCTAAGCGCGAAGCGAGCCCTGAGATGAGTCTTCCCTGGCACTTTAAGTGTCCTAAAGGGTTGTTCGAGACTAGAACGTTGATAGGTTGGGTGTGTAAGCGCTGCGAGGCGTTGAGCTAACCAATACTAATTGCCCGTGAGGCTTAACCATACAACACCGAAGGGGTTTTGTGGGCTCAATTGAAGAACATTGAATGTGTGAATGAGAACGAAACAGCTTTCCGAATTAAGAAATTTGCTTGGCGACCATAGCGTTGTGGACCCACCTGATTCCATGCCGAACTCAGAAGTGAAACACAACAGCGCCGATGGTAGTGTGGGGTCTCCCCATGTGAGAGTAGGACATCGCCAGGCTTT
>NZ_CAWNIB010000123.1:0-5325 GCF_963874405.1 Vibrio sp. V08_P9A1T1 | reverse complement strand
TGCGCGTTTTCCAAATTCTGGGGTCTAATACGATGAAGTTTAGTTCAAAAAAATGGCTAGCCGCAATTTCGCTACCGGTATTGGTGAGTGCCTGTGCAAGTAATGGTGATGTAGAAAGTATTACCGCTCAAGATTTGCAGCATCACAATTGGCAACTAGTGCAAATTGATGGCAAGGACGTGGTCAATAATGACAAACAAAAAGCACCGCGATTAGAAATCGGCGAAAAGATGATGGCTAGCGGTAACGCAGGTTGCAATAACTTTTTTGGGCAAGCCGAGCTAAAAGACAACCAATTCCGCATCGAAAAAATGGGCATGACCATGATGATGTGTATCGGTGATGTCATGGATACCGAGCAGGCGTTTTCTCAAACATTGTCAGATTGGAGCGAGATCAACCTGACTAAAGACAGCCTAACGCTTAAAAATGAGGTTCACACGCTCACCTTTACTTTACGTGATTGGGTAAATTAATTTCAGTCATTCTTCTCATGGCAGTCTTCTCCATCAGGCTGCCATTTCCGTAGACCACCTCACACATCATTCACCTATCTGCGACTTCTGCTTTTTCTCACCAATTCAGATCTTTTGTTTTTTTTCGTTCATAATGAATGAACATGGAAATATCTCCGGTCTATTCACTAAGTCACTGAATAAAGCGATCTTTAAGGATAATTATGAAAAAGCTCATCACCTTACTCTGCACGTGTGCCTTCGCACTTTCCGCGTCAGCGCAAACTTGGCAACAAACCATAGATGCAGCTAAAGGACAAACCGTTTACTTTCACGCGTGGGGAGGAAGCCAAGAGATTAATGAGTACATCCGCTGGGCAGGCAACGAGCTTCAAGATCGCTACGGTATCGAGTTAAAACAGGTGAAAGTGACCGATATTGCCGAGACAACAACACGGCTTATTGCAGAAAAGGCGGCCGCTAAAAATAATAATGGCAGTGTTGATCTAGTATGGATTAATGGTGAAAACTTTAAGTCCATGAAAAATAATGGTTTATTGTATGGTCCATTTACGGAGCGTTTACCTAACTGGCAATATGTTGATTCCTCACTGCCGATCGATCAAGATTTTTCAGAGCCGACTCTTGGCCTTGAAGCGCCTTGGGGTGTAGGACAACTGGTGTTTATTTACGATCAGGAAAAGCTCAATAACCCACCCCGTTCATTTTCAGAAATGTTGAGCTACGCAAAGGCGTTTCCGAATCGTGTTAGTTACCCTCGTCCTCCTGAGTTTCATGGCACCAGTTTCCTTAAAGCCTTATTGATTGAACTAACAGAGAACGATGTTGCCCTGTCTAAGCCTGTGGATGAACAAAATTTTGCCATAGTGACAGCACCTCTTTGGCGCTATCTTGATGAATTTCATCCTGTGGCCTGGCGTCAAGGCAAGCAGTTTCCCAGCGGTTCCGCTCAAATGCTGCAATTGCTTGATGATGGTCAGCTTGATCTTTCCATCAACTTTAACCCCAATGCTGTTTTTTCCGCTCAAGCAAATGGAACGCTAGCGGCCTCTACCCGCTCCTACGCGTTTGAAACAGGGGCTCTTTCTAACATTCATTTTCTCGCCATTCCTTGGAATGCGAGCGCCAAAGAAGGCGCATTGGTTGCGATCAATTTCTTACTCAGTCCGGAAGCACAATCTCGTAAAGGAGATCTTTCCATTTGGGGAGATCCATCGGTATTACAAAATGAGTTCTTAAGTGGCAGCGCTAAGAAAACTCAGCTGTTTAAATCAATCGCCGAGCCACATCCAAGTTGGCAAACGGCGCTTGAAGCCGAATGGCAACAACGCTACGGCCACTAAAGAGACTGAGATAAAGCCCGATGTTTAGAGCAAGCTATTTGCTGATTATTGTCATCTGTATTGCCCCAGTTGTTCCCGGCCTACTTGGGGTCATACTCTCCTCATTGGGCTATATTCCTCCCGTTGGCTTGCACCACTTTTCTCTAGATGGCTACATCGCCATCTTACAATGGTCGGGAGTCGGGCAATCTCTACTACTTAGCATAGGTTCTGCGTTAATCAGTACCTATCTCGCCGCAGCGATCTGCTTTGTGATATTGCAATCATTATGGCACAGCCGTCACTGGTCAAAAGTAGAGAACGCTTTGTCACCGCTACTGGCTATGCCTCACGTCGCTTTTGCCATTGGTTTTGCTTTTTTATTCTCGCCAAGCGGCATGACGGATCGCCTTTTGTATCATCTGTTTGGAACCTCATTCATGGGAGATGGCGCTTCACTTTTAGTACGCAACCCTTACGCAGTCGGGTTAACCTTAGCGTTAGCACTTAAAGAAGTTCCTTTTTTACTGCTGATGAGCATCCCCATCTTGCAGCAATTAAACATTGATAAACTGCAACAAGCAGCGGCTTCGCTGGGTTATTCTCAACCCCAACTATGGCTAAAAGTGATCTTCCCACAGTGGTTAAATAAACTGCGGTTTGCCCTCTTTGCCGTGATTGCCTACGGCGTATCCGTTGTCGATTTGGCGCTCATTTTAGGCCCCAATAATCCACCAACGTTTGCAGTATTGGTATGGCAGTGGTTTAGTGACCCTAACTTAGCCTTAATTCCTCGCGCCGCCGCTGGCGCCGTTCTGTTGTTTATACTTGCAAGCGCCATGTTATTGATCGTTCTCTTCATCGAAAAGTGTTCGACGCAACACTACAAACGCTGGCAATACTCAGGCCGCTATGCGCTTTCCTTGCCAGGAAAATCACTGTTTTTATTCATCATTACCTTATCTCTGCTGATGTTGCCTTTAATGGTGATTTGGAGTTTTGCACAACGTTGGCGCTTTCCAGACTTATGGCCCAGCCAGTTCAGTGCCCGTTTTTGGGACAACGAATGGTTGAATATCGCACCAACCATTTATCAAAGCGTACAATTAGCGCTATTCAGCACTGTGATTGCGCTGGTGTTATCTCTACTCGCTCATGAGTATAAGCTCAAATATCAGCGTCATTTACCCAGTTATTTGATCGCCTTGCCAATGCTCATTCCTCAACTTTCACTGTTATTTGGCATGCAGATCGCCACACTCTTTTTAGCCAGCGATCAGTATTGGCTTTGGGTTACATGGTCACATGTATTCTTCGCCTTTCCTTTTGTCTACCTTGCGTTGGATGGCCCGTGGCAAAGCTACAATCAAAACCTGACTAAAGCAGCGTTAAGTTTAGGAAAAACGCCGTGGCAAGTATTTTGGCAAATTAAAACGCCGCAACTCTTGCCAGCCATCGTTTACGCGGCAGCGGTTGGAATGAGTGTGAGCTTAGCGCAATATTTGCCGACTTTGATGCTCGGCGCAGGAAGGATCGCTACTATTACTACCGAAGCCGTTGCGCTCTCGAGTGGCTTTGACCGCAGAGTCACCGCTATCTATGCCATTTGGCAAGCCCTACTGCCTTTAATTTTTTTCACCTTGGCGATTGTGATCAGCCGCCTGCAAACTCATCGCCGTACCATGAACCCTATCGTTAAAAAAACTGCCCATAAGGAAGCCATTACTCATGACGTTCTGCCTCGAAAACCTCGCCATCCATAAACAAAATGGTGAAGCTCTCTTATCGGATTTAAATATCACCATCTCCCCAGGTGAAATTGTTAGCTTAATGGGGCCGAGCGGCTGCGGAAAATCAACGCTACTTAATGTAATTGCGGGTCATTTGGGGAGGAATTTTAGCTTCCAAGGCAGAGTCATACTGGACGATGTCGACATCACTTTGCGGCCTGCACATCAGCGGCAAGTCGGTATTTTATTTCAAGATGATCTGCTCTTCCCACATCTGACGGTTTGGCAAAATTTGGCTTTTGCCTTACCCAACTCGGTAAAAGGCCATGAACGGCAGTCTCAAGCAGAAAAAGCATTACAGAAAATTTCTCTCGAACATCTTGCCAATGCTTACCCAGAACAGATATCTGGGGGGCAGCGAGCACGTATTAGCTTGGCTCGCATGCTACTGGCTCAACCTAAACTGGCACTATTGGATGAACCATTTAGTAAGTTAGATAAAGCACTGCGGATCCAATTTAGGGATTGGGTCTTCAATCAACTGGTCGCCGAAGGCATTCCGACCTTGATGGTCACGCACGATAAAGACGATGTTCCGCCTAACAGCCGCATTTTAACCTGCTCATGGGAGAGCGCACATGCTTGATCGATTTAGTGTCAAAATCATTCGTTGGCCACTAGAGAAAACAGCTCAAGGGCTTCATCGCTTAGGCATTACAGCGAACCAAACGACACTCTGGGGTTTTGCTTTAGGTTGCTGTGCACTTCCTGCACTTGCTTTCTCACAATACACGCTAGCATTAGTTTTCATCATACTGAACCGAATAGCAGATGGCCTTGATGGTGCATTGGCAAGAATTCAGGGGGTCAGCGATGCGGGAGGATTTCTTGATATCAGTTTAGATTTTCTGTTTTACTCGCTCATCCCGTTTGGTTTTGTGCTGGCTTCACCTGAGCACAATGCGGTAGCTGGTGCCTTTTTGATCTTTTCTTTTATCGGTACGGGAAGCAGCTTTCTTGCCTTCGCCGTGATGGCCAGCAAGCGAAACATCCACAGCCCTATCTACAAGCATAAATCACTGTATTACATGTCAGGCTTGACTGAGGGTACAGAAACGATTGCTTGTTTCGTCCTGTTTTGTCTTTTTCCTCAACATTTTGCCTTAATAGCTTATCTATTCGGCGGCGCATGCTGGTTCACCACCATTACCCGCATTTATTCTGGATTTCAAACACTCTCTAACACTCACTCACGTCAAGAATACAACCATGATTAACGCTATCACTTTTGGCTTCGAACTACGGCTTCAAATCCAGATAATGCAATACATTGGGTAATCGTATAACTCTTCGAAATTCTCATCAATTGAACCAGTGGCATGCTAAACTGCGCACTTACTAACGCAGTGGCATAACGATGCCTAAGGTTGCATTTATGACTTTGACCAGACCCGTTAAAATAGCGATCTTACTCTTTCTGATCCCGACTCTTATTTTTTCGTTAGCCATCCCGATATTAATCAATCCGTTGACACGCTATGTGCTGGAAAGCAAACTCGATACCGTCAATCTTTACTTGGCCAATAGAGCTCAGAGCTTAAATGATATGATTTTAGATCAAGTCGCTCAGATAAATTATGAATGCCAAGCAAGCGATATGTCATTAATTCGTGATTCCAAGTACTACAACCGATTTATTAGAATGATCGCGGTTGTCAACAAAGACGGGCGTAGCTGCTCGACTGTCGGTTTCCCATTACAACTTTCGGATGAGTTGAAAGCCTATGACCTCTCTTC